>JAJYJD010000333.1 GCA_021789755.1 Bacteroidota bacterium | reverse complement strand
AGCGTTGCCCCGTATTGACCCGGCGCATCGGAGTATTCCCTCACCATGGCTGCTTCGCGGGGGCCGAGCCCTCCATCCATATCTATTCTTACAGATCTCATGGTGAAGCGGTCTTTATAATCCACTATTCTTCCGGATTTCAATATACCGGGCAGGGTGCTGTCGTCGCCGTCGTACATCGCGTAAATCCGAATCCTCAGTTTCCCCTTGTCTGCGATCGACCGGTATGCGTTCAGTGTGCGCTTGTCGATCCCAACATCCTGAACTTCGGTGATGCCGTATCGTGCGCACGTGTCCGACGCGAGAACTATCGCGTCCTCAATTTCATTTTCAGAAGGCGGCGGTATTTGTCTCGTCACAAGCCCGATAGCAGATCCCTCAAGTATACCGGTGGGATTTCCTTTTGAGTCGACCAGGATACGGCCGCCTTCGGGCGCTTTCGTACCCCGGGTTATGCCTGCCAGCCGGAGCACTTTCCCGTTCACCCAAATTGACTGTCCATCAGCTCCCGCAAGGAACACTAAGTTGTTTGGCGCCGCTCTATCAAGCATGCCCGCGACACCGGAAATATTCGTCCGCCAGGCCCCGGCATTCCACCCGCTTCCCCTTATCCACGTTCCGGGATTCGTTCTCGCCGCTGCTTCTTCCACGCGATCTGCCACTTGTTGCGGTGAACGCGTACCCGAGAGGTCTATTGTCTGCAGACTCATCCCAAGTTGCAGCATATGTCCATGTCCGTCTATCAGGCCAGGAAGGACACAGGCCCTCCGAAGGTCTATTGTGACTTTTCCCTTAAACCGCGAAGACACACCCTCACACGACCCAACCCCGACGATCATTCCTTTATCAACGGCAACTGCTTCTGCCAGCGGGAAGTTCGGATCCATCGTCTGGAATTCCCCATCGGTGAGTACGAGATCCACCTTCGATTTTTGGCTTGAGCAGGAAGCGAGCAGCATTGCGAGGATGGCGACAATTGCAGGTTTTGTATTCCTCATTTGGTCCTCATCATCTGGTCCGCTGCAATTTACAAAACGCATGAGCAAATCCCCACGACTAAGATCGCAATTGAGAAATTCAGACTGCACAAGTATATTCCTTCGTGATGTCCTCACTACCAGATGCTACCTTTCAACCAACCAGCGAAGGAGATATTCCATGGACCACGCGATGACCACGACCACATTCGAACTCACAGGATACAAAGTCGTCAAACAACACGGTGTCGTAAGAGGTATCACTGTGAGATCGAGATCTGTCTTCGGTACGATTGGAGGCTCGCTGCAAACTCTTTTCGGGGGAAACATTTCGCTCTTCACCGAACTTTGCGAAAAAAGCCGCGAGGAAGCGTTCGACATGATGATAGACCACGCCGAGCAGCTCGGTGCAAACGCGGTCATAGGAGTGCGGTACGACGCCACCGAATTGTTGAACGGCGTCACTGAAGTCCTATGCTACGGTACGGCGGTGACGGCAGCGCACACTTGATTTCTCCAAAAATCATCTGAAATAGCTGAAGGCGATTGTGCCCGGTCACTAAGGGCTCCCGCTCCACAGGTTGCATTTCTCTCTTCGTGAAGCTTTGTTAAATTGGAGCGCATCCGAAAGGCAATAATTCTATTGTCATTCACAAGTTTTCGGATTTCCCTCACAAAACCACAAGGTTAAGTTATGAACGACTCAAAAGGTAAGGTCAGCTTCTTCGAAAATGTAAACCGCAATTTCGACAGGGCTGCACAATTTACGAGCCACCCAAAAGGTTTGCTCGAACAGATCAAAGGCTGCAACAGCGTTTATTCGTTTCAATTCCCGGTCCGCACTTCCAGGGGGCTTGAGGTCATGCGCGGCTGGCGTGTGGAACACAGTTATCACAAACTCCCGGTCAAAGGAGGAATAAGGTATTCCGAGTTCGTCGACGAGGACGAGGTAAAAGCCCTTGCCGCGCTGATGACTTACAAGTGCGCTGTAGTAGATGTGCCGTTCGGTGGAGCAAAGGGTGCGATCAAGTTCAATCCCAAAAACTATTCTGTAACGGACATTGAGATTATCACGCGGCGCTATACTTCGGAGTTGATCAGGAAAAACTACATCGGGCCAGGTGTAGATGTTCCCGCACCGGATTATGGCTCCGGTCCGCGAGAGATGGCGTGGATCGCGGATACCTATGCCACGTTCAATCCTGGAAAGATCGATGCACTGGCGTGCGTGACAGGAAAGCCGGTCGCGGAAGGCGGAGTGCGGGGCAGAACCGAGGCGACCGGGAGAGGGATTTTCTACGGTCTGCAAGAGGCCTGCAACAACGTCGAGGATATGAAGAAACTCGGATTAACCCGCGGCCTTCTTGGCAAACGAATCATCGTCCAGGGACTCGGAAACGTCGGATACTATGCTGCAAAGTTCTGTCAGGACGGCGGCGGAGTAATCGTTGCTCTCGCGGAATACGAGGGCGCTATTTACAATTTGAATGGTCTGGATGTCGATGCCGTCGTCAAACACCGGAAGGAAACCGGCTCGATCCTGAAATTTCCGGGTGCAAAGGACATAACACATTCAGCCGAAGCACTAGAGCTTGATTGCGACATCCTTATTCCCGCGGCGCTTGAAGAGCAGATCACGGAAGAGAACGCTCCTCGGATCAAAGCAAAAATAATCGGTGAGGGAGCGAACGGCCCGACAACTGTGGCCGCTGAAGAGATACTGCTGAAGAAAGGCGTGATGGTGATCCCCGATATGTATCTTAACGCCGGCGGGGTCACGGTTTCGTACTTCGAGTGGCTGAAAAACCTGTCGCATGTGCGATTCGGGAGAATGGACAAACGGTTTGAACATTCCGCATTCGATAAGATTCTACAGGCGGTCGAGCAATCGACAGGCAGGTCGTTCTCAGACGATCAACGAGATACGATTACAAAGGGAGCGGATGAAATCGACCTTGTCAATTCCGGGCTTGAGGAAACCATGACTACCTCATACAACCAGATACGGGATCTATTCAAGAGCAACGGAAAGATCCCGGATCTCAGGACGGCAGCCTTCCTGAACGCCATTGACAAAATCGCCACGGCATACATAGAACTCGGAATTTTTCCGTAAGCCCGGCGACACATCAGAAAGTATCAAATTAAAAGGAGTGCATGAAGATGAGTCTCGTGCACTCCTTTTTAATTACCACCGGAGTGAAGAACCGAATTATCGAGCGACAAACCGACTGACGCCGCCTCCGGCTAAAAAGGTCTAGTGATCTGAATGCCAAAAGTCGGAGACTCACTTATATCGGTTCTCCATGCAAGGTAGATCCTGAAACTGCCGGAACCGTTCCCGAGTCCGATTCCAAAATCGGATTTGAAGTCTTTTGAATTAATCAAGTTCCAGCCGCTTGAAAGCGCGGCCGCACC
>JAJYJD010000046.1 GCA_021789755.1 Bacteroidota bacterium | reverse complement strand
TTGAAACGAAGACCAACCTCAGGCTCGAGAGGATGAAGAGTTTTAAATCGGGGAATGTATTACTTTATTACACGCTGGCGGGATAGGCCGTAATATCGTGATAGGTTTGATTCAAAGTCGATTACAGAGGAGGTTGAACGGTGACGAAACATCGAGAGTCGAAGGGGACCCACAAATTACCGGACAAACCGAGGGAAGAGTTCAGGCCCGTTGATCCTAACCAGGCCGTATTAAATCTCCTTTCCAGAAGCAGCACCGACCTTACCCGCGCGAGACCTGTCACATTCTATTTGTATTTCGACAGCCGGAGCGCAGCAATGATCGCAGCGGATCGATTGACCGCGCTGGGTTTTTCGACCGAGTGTACAAAGTCCGCAAAGCAGAAAGAGTGGCTATGCCTTGCATCCAAGGAAATTGTTTTGAAAGTCGGACTGCTTATTTCGATTCACAGAGCTTTGGATTGCCTTGCGAATGAGCTCGGCGGGGATTACGACGGATGGGAAACGGAATTGAGTGTCGAAGAGCGGAAGGGCCTTCCTGGAATCGGCTGACTCACCGCTTACACGACGTCGGTCTTTACAAGGGAAGACGTGTTTTGGGATACTTGCATAGGCAAAGGCTGAAGTGAGAAGACGTTGCACAGAGAATGACCGAGCGACTTCCATTGCTAATTACCGATGAGGACAAAAAGAGGAGATCGTTGGCGACAAATGAATGTTCTTATGAATTTCAGGCGCGTCTTTCATATTTTATGTGTCATGAGTGTAGACAGCCAAATCGGAATCTTCCCCGATTCCACTTGCGGTAAGCAGGTGCACGTGTCATGAAAGTTCTTCTTAAGATTAGTTCCGCTCTCATAGTGTTGTCGCTGTGTGGATTTTTCGTTTTGCCGGCGCTGCACGTGGAAGTTATCGTCGCGTACACAATTACTTCAATTTCAGCCTCTCTGACTTTTATCGCGTTCTGCTACTTCATTCTCAAAGAAGATATCCCGGCAAAATATCTTTACGGATTACTTGCAATCGGAATACTGTTCAGGCTCGTCTTTCTTTTTGTTCACCCTGTCGGCTCTCCCGACTACTACCGGTACGTCTGGGACGGAAAAGTGCAGGCGAACGGCGTCAACCCATACGCATACGCGCCAAACGACCCTGCTCTTTCTTCTCTTCATTCAGACTTGATTCCCAGGCTGGTGACATACCCGGACATGAGGACTATTTATCCCCCGCTGAGCGAAATGTTGTTCTATGTCGCGTACAGGATTGACGGGGAGAGCTTCCTGGGAATCAAATCACTCATCCTGATCTTCGATCTTCTGACGATATTCGGTCTCTTTCTGACGCTCAGACGTTTGAAACTTGAACCAAAGTATGTCCTGCTGTACGCACTTTGTCCACTTCCGATCATACAGTTTTTTCTCGACGGACATGTGGACGGTTTCGGATTCACCTTTCTAATCTTCGCCATATATTTTTATCTGGGCAACAGGAAGGCCCTCGCGTACATCTTCGTGGGGCTGTCCATGCTGATAAAACCTCTCGCGCTTATCGTCGTACCGGTGCTTTTTTTCATTGAGAAAGGGACCGTCAACAAACTGAAAGCTGCCGCGATACCAGTTGTGCTTGTCGCACTTTTTTACCTGCCGTACACCTTCACCGGGCACCCGTTTCAGGCGCTGATGACGTTTACGGAGAACTGGACATTCAACGGCGTTGTTTTCGACATACTCGACTCGTTCATCCGGGATAACCAGCGGGCGCGGACAGTCTGCGCGATTCTCCTTGCGGCTGCCTACCTCCCGGTGATATTGAGTAGAAAAGGTCTCCTCACCAAGATCTATTTGTCGATTTTCTTGCTCTTTATTTTCTCCCCCATTGTTCACCCGTGGTACATAGGATGGCTCGCGGTGCTCCTCCCGCTTGTGCCGAGGCCGAGCGGGATTGCATACGTCGGTCTGTCAAGCCTCACCGCCTTCACGATCCTGACTTACCAGCAGACGGGAGTATGGAAGGACTACACCCCTGTCTTGATTCTCGAGTACACCCCGGTCATTATGCTTTTCCTGTGGGAGATGTTTCGGCGCAATAGGCATTTCGCGCCGCGCTGATCCGACTTTTTATCCCGTATTTCTCATCCCTGCCGCAATCCCGTTGACCGTCGATCTGAGCAGGTCAAGTATCTCCTGCCGTTCGCCGTTCTGTGATTTCAGTTCGCGATAGACCTGCAGAAATCTTATCTGCACAAGACTTATCGGATCTATATAGGCATTTCTAAGTTTCAGGGAGCGCTGGAGCGACGGATTCGAATCGAGAAGATTCTTCTCGCCCGTTATTTTCAGGACAGCCTCGGTGGATTTTTCGTACTCTTCACTTATCATGTCGAACAGCTTCTTTGCCGTACCGCGATCGTGTGACAGTCTGATGTATTCGCGCCCGATAATCATGTCCGCCTTGCTGAGAACCATCTCTACGTTGTCTGTCAGCGCCTTAAAGAATTCCCATTCATTGTAGATTTTGCGAAGGTCCTCCCATGTCACGCTCCCTTTTTCCACCGCTCTTTCGAGCGCGAATCCGAAACCGAACCAGCCTGAGATTAGCTGTCTATTCTGCGTCCATGAAAAGACCCACGGTATCGCGCGTAGATTCTTAAGGTCGGTCCCGTTGTCTCGTGAAGGCGGCCGGGAACCGATCTCGATCCGCTCGATGACATCTATCGGGGTGACTCGCCTGAAATAGTCGACGAAACCGGGATGCGTGACAAGCCTCCGGTAATACTTCATGGCGGTGTCCGAGATTTCCTCGAACAGCGAGAGATACTTCGCTGATATGTTCTTTTCGCCGGACCTGTGTCTCGCCGTCGAAAGAATCACCGCCGAAGAAGTGAGCTCTATGCTGCGGAGCGCAATTTCCGGCATCGAGTATTTCACAAAAATCATTTCACCCTGTTCGGTGATCTTAATCTTCCCTTCGATTGTCCCGATCGGCTGTGCCAGGATTGCCTGGTTGAGGGGGCCGCCTCCGCGAGACACACTGCCGCCGCGGCCGTGAAAAAGGACGAGCATGACTCCGTATTTGTCGCAGACTTTCTTGAGATTAATCTGGGCCTTGATAAGTTCGAAACTCGAAGCTACAATCCCGCCGTCCTTGTTGCTGTCGGAGTATCCTAACATGACCTTTTGCGTCATGCCACGGAGTTTCAGATGTTCGGCGTATGCCGGATTTTTGAAAAGGTTTCCCATTACTTTATGCGCGTGTCGGAGGTCTTCTATCGTCTCGAACAGCGGGAGGATGTCGAATCTCGACCGCTCGATCCTTCCGTCCTTCGCCCGGACAAGTCCCGATTCTTTGCCGAACAGGAGGGGTATCAGAATGTCACTGACTGCCGAACTCATGCTGATGATGTAGTCGTTGCAGGTCTCTTCGCCGGCGAACTCCTTTCCGAACTCCAACGCTTCGAATTCGGAGAGAACCTCAGAAGAATCATGATCCAGCATCAAGTTGGAGTTTACCAGCGGCCTTGCCTTCAATATTTCCCGCGTCAGGAGTCTGACCTTCTCAGGCTCTTCCAGTTTTTCGAAGTTATCCTCGACTTCCGACGCTTTCAATAAGCCTGAAGCTGCCCTGAGGAGAACCTCCGAGTTCTGGCGGATATCCAGAGAAGCGAGATGAAAGCCGAAGGTCGTTGCCTTATAAATAAGCGGAAGTATCCTCGATTCGGCAATAACCTGGCCCCTGTTATCGTTCAGGCTGTCGTAAATTAGTTCGAGGTCGCGAACGAAATCCGCCGCGGCGTGGTAGCGATATCCCTTCTCTTCCAGCGTGTTCTTCAGTTTGTGGTATATAAGGAAGACTTTGACGCGATAAATCTCGCTCTGGTCTTTCAGGTCCTCTTCTTTGACTTGATCGGAGAGATTGTTCTCGTCGGATTGGACCGAATCGATCAGCTTCTTGGACGCCCCCACCAATCTCGTCGAGGTGCTCATCGCTTCGTACAGAATTTCAGCGTCCTTGAGATACGATGAGATGATATGCCGCTTGTGGAGAGCGATCGCGGCCTTCGTCACCTCAGCCGTGACAAACGGATGACCATCACGGTCGCCGCCGACCCACGAACCGAATTTCAGGATAACCGGAGCGATTCTCGTCGAGTTGTACACTTTCTGCATTGTGCGGTTCAGACTGTCGTAAAACATCGGGATAGTGTCATAAAGGATCTCGCTGAAGAAGAAGAGCCCCCTCCTTATTTCGTCGTACACGCTCACCCTGTTCATGCGGATCTCGTTAGTCTGCCAGAGCATGGTTATTTCCGCGTGGAGCTGCCGGCGCAGGTCCGCAAGCTCGTCCGGTGTTAAGGTTGATATTTCCCGTCTCAGAAGAAGCTCGCTTATGTTCAGGATCTTGCGCAGCACCGTCTGCCTGGTGGCCTCCGTCGGATGAGCGGTGAACACGGGAATTATCGTGGTCGAGTCGAGAATTCGTTCCACGAAATCAAGACCGCGTCCTTTGCCTGCGAGTTCGAGAAGGGCCTCTTCAATGGATCCTCTCTGCGGAGTCGAGCCGGTGAGGGCGTGAGCACGCTGCCTCCTGATACGGTGTACCTCGTCCGCGGTATTGCTCAGCAGGAAATAAAAGAGGAACGCCCTGACTATCTTGCCTGCTTTGCCGATATCAAGAGAGTTTATCAGCTTGTCGATCTCGGCTTTGGTTCTATCGGAGTAATCGGACCGCAGTGATTTCGTGAGCAGGCGAAGCTGTTCCTCGAGATCGAAGAAACCCCTGCCTTCCTGCTCGATGAGCACCTTTCCAAGCATGGCACCTAGTTCCCGAATATCCCGGTGAAGCGGCGCATCCTTGACGTTCTCCTGGTATCTCAGAGTGTCTTCAGGCATAATTCAAGATAAGAAAGCGTGTGGCATTTCAAAACCAATCCGTTGAAAAGAAAATTGCGATTAATAAACAGAAAGAAGCGATGCGATCGTAATCGCGGCCGTTTCAGATCTCAGCCGGGCCTTGCCGAGTGAAAGACTCCTGTATCCGTTTCCATTCAGGAAGGCAATCTCGGCTTCCGAAAAGCCTCCTTCGGGGCCGATCATCGCTATTACCGAACTCTCGGCGTCCATCCGTGAAAGATGACTTGATATCATATTCTCCGACTTCTCGTGCAGCACAATCTTTTCATCATAGGAGCGACCTTTAGCGGCAGCCTCTCCCAGGTTTTCGACAAAAGTCAGGACGGGTATCCGGCACCGCAGAGACTGCTTGACCGCCGACCTGACGATGCCTTCCAGCCTGTCCAGCCGGGGACGCACCGTCTCAGTCCTTTCAGATTTAAATAACAAAAAGCCGGCTGCGCCCAGTTCCGTGCATTTCTCGACTGCCGTCTCGAGTTTTGATACCGGCTTGAGAAGAGAAACGGCAATGCAAAATTCCCTTCGCGGGGAGTTCAGGTTGTCGTGCTCACGCACCACTTCGCACACGGTCCGGTCTTTCCCGACCGACCTCACTACACACAGCAGGGTTTTACCTGCCCCGTTGGTGACCAGGACCTCTTCGCCCGTCCTTATCCTGAGCACGCGCGATAGATGAAAATGTTCGTCGCCGTCTAAGAGGACGCTTCTCGTTCCCGTCGCATCGAGCGACACGTTTTCGTCCCTGTATATGAACTGTTCCATCAGATCGTAGCACCGAAGTCCAAGACGAATTCCCAATGTTTATCGCTCCCGCGGGCGTAGTCGAATTGGATTATTGCATCGTACGGGAGGAGGAGGCTTAGTCCTCCGCCGTAGCCGTAAAGAGCGTTGTTCTCGGTGAATTGCAGGCGTTTTCCTGCGGTCTCGCCGGCGTCGAAAAAGAAATTCCAGTAAAGAGCGATCCGGTTGGAAATAAATTGTCTCAGTGGGAAATCCGGAATCTGAATATAAAGCTGCTTAATGATGGGAATCCGGACCTCCACGTTCGCGCCCATCATGCTTTCACCTTCGGAAACTGTGTTGAACATGCCGCGGATCCGCTCATAATATCCTATGAAAACATGATTGTAGGGGGGGATTTGCGGACCCTCGGCGAAATTCCCGTGGACTCTTGCGGCCAGAGTCAAGAAATCCCACGGGGACACATAGCCGCGCGCGTCGAATGAAAGTCTGCCGAAATTGACAAGGCTCTCCCCCAGCCCGTACTTCTCAAGCGAAAGATATAGAAATGAACCTTCGGTCGCATAGCTTTTAAGGTCTCGCGAGTCGTAGACGTATGAAAGCTCGAGGGTGGCAAAGACATCGGTCCCCGTCGGCGAAATGACCAGACCCGTAGTATCGGAATTCCTCGAGACGTAATTGTACGATGTGCCGAGAGTAACGGTATTGAAGATACCGAACCTCCTTCCCGCACCTATATGCATCTCGCCGAAAGTATTGTCGAATTCTCCGCTCGAGTAGCCCGGCTGAATTACCGCGTTTCTACCGCGGGAATAACTGACTCCCATCGAAAGTATATAATCCTTACCCGGTCCGATGGAAGGGCTGGTAAACGTGATCGAACCGAAAGGGTCGTATCCCAGCGCGAACATACCGGCGAGCTGCTCGTCTCGTCCTCTGAAGTTCAGGTGGACTATGCCGGCACCTGCATAGAATCTGCTCAGCGACCTGTCGTGAAACCCGATCACCGGATACGGCCAGATATACCATCTCTCCTCCACATAAACCAGAAGGTCGATGGTCGTTTTGGAAACCGGTTCAGGCTGCACGAGGACCTTTGTGAAGAGCCCTGTGCTGTAAATTCGCTCGCGGCCAAATTCAATTTCACGGGAAGTCACTGTGTCTCCCGGTTTGAAAGGGAGTTCGCGAAGGATTATGAAATCCTTAGTGGTCTTGTTTCCTTCGATGAAGATTTTTTGAAGGACATATGCTTGCCTGGAATCTTGCGCCTGCGAACTTGAAAGCAGGACCAGAAGCATAAACAGGACGGGAGCCCCGCGAAACATGATTACCAGGCGGGGATTAGAAGGGTTACTTTTGTTCCGGCGTTTTCGGATGAGCTGATTTCCAGCTTGCTTCGGTTGATGTCCGCAAGATTTTTCGCGATGTACAAACCGAGCCCCGCTCCCTGCTGCTGTTGTTTGTCCTTGTTGACCTGGTAGAACCTGTCACAGACCCTCGGCAGCTCCTGCGGGGGGAACCCGACGCCGGTATCCGAGACTTCGAGCCTTACGACGTCGCTCCCGCTGGCCGCGGTCAACGTAACAGAACCTTTTGGAGTAAACTTCAAAGCATTCGACAGGAGGCGGCCGATGATATCACGGATCAAAGTTTCCGAACCGACGACCGGCAATTCCTTTTCGGTCTTCACGATAAACTCGAGGCCCTTCTCTGAGGCAACAGGAGCGTATTCATTCCGCAAGAGATCGATGGACTTTGCCAGATCGAACTGCCGTCTGTCGGTTTCATAATACGACTTCGTTTGGCCGGAATCGATCTGCACTGTAATCAAAAAGTCATCTACGAGGTTTTTCAACCTGCCTCCGCCATGATGGATCAGGTCGGCAAATTCCTTCAGCTCGTCTGTCGTTATGGATGAAGCTGCGCTGCTGATTATCTCCGAGAAGCCGATGATATATGTCAGCGGAGTATTCAGCTCGTGAGAAAGCGTCGCGAGTACCTGTTCTTTCAACGCCTCAAACTCACTCTGCATGGCGCTTCTCATTGAAGCCGCGCGCTTCAATTTGCCGCGGACCGTCGTGACCAGTTCATCTATGTCGATCGGTTTCGTGAGGTAGTCATCGGCGCCGAGCTCTTTCCCTTCGCGGACATGTGCCCGGTCGGAAAGCGCACTCAGGAAAATGAAGGGGATGGAGCGGAGTTCTGCTACGCCTTGAACCTTCTCATAAAATTCAAAGCCTCCCATTTCCGGCATGTAGATGTCACTGATGATAAGGTCGGGTTTGTTCTTCTCCAGCAGCTGCAGCGCAAGCGCAGCATTCTTTGCACTAAGTATTCGGTAGCCTTCTTCCTCGAGTATTGCTGAGAACAATTCCAGGTTCGCCTGCTCGTCATCGACAAGCAGAACGAGAGGAGAGTCAGGCATTATACTCGGCCCTGCTACTTCTGAGGCGAGCTTGCGGGAGTCTGAAGCGGAACTTGCGGAACCTGCTGGGCGGGAAGTTGTTCCTGACCCTGCGTCTGTAAAAAGCTTTTCTGTTCAGTCGTAACTTTATTGGGGAGGAAGAACAGGTTTATCAGGAAAGCAAGGACGATGAAGGCGGTGCCGAGGATTGTCGTCATCCTTGAGAGAATGTCCGCCGTTTTCCTGACACCGAACATGTTGCCGAAGCTTGCGCTTGTCCCGCCGAAGGAGCCCGCGAGGCCGCCGCCCTTACTCGACTGCATTAAAACTACGGCAATTAGCAGGATCGCTATGATAATATCCAAAACCACCAAAATCGTGTACAAATTCGCACCTTTATTTTGATTAAAATTTAGCTTCCGGAGACCTGAAATGCAATTACCGTAAAGACAGCGAGCGGAGCTTCACTGGGATTTCCAGCATTTTCCAGCCCGGCATCGAGAAGCCGGTCGAGCTACCCCCTCTCACCGCTCACCCTGGCGTTCCAAATGATAGGGCTGAAATTGGTATTGTGATCGAAGTGGTCCAGGTTCTCTGTGCGCTTCAGGAAATTGACGACGATATATGTAAACGGGGTTGCAACCGCCTCGTATGCCGACTTGACGAGCCACTGAGAGATGATGAGCGAGACAATGCCGCCTCCCGGCACGATGCCTGTGAATGCGAGGGAGATGAAAATGCCGGAGTCGGCCAGCTGCCCGACGAGCGTGGAACCGATCGTTCGGGTCCAGAGGTATTTACCCTTAGTGGCGATCTTCATCTTCGCCAGCACAAAAGAGTTCAGGAATTCTCCCGCAAGGTACGCGACAAAGGATGCACCGAGGATACGAGGCGCAAAGTTGAAGATTGCAGAATAGGCTCTCTGCGATTCAGCAGGCGAGCCGAGCAAATCCCATATCGACGCAGGAGGGAGGTGAATGCTTATCAGGATTACCACAACTGCGAACAAATTGCAGGCAAAGCCTGTCCAGATGACCTGACGCGCCCGGGCATAGCCGTAAACCTCAGTAAGCACATCTCCGAAGATATATGATATTGGAAACACAATGGTACCGGCAGGCAGAAATACCGGTCCGAATGAGAACAGCTTTACAGCCACTATGTTGGATATGATAAGGCTGGTTACGAAGACTGCAGCGATCGCCGGAAGCCAGCGCTCCCGGCTCACGGGTCGGACCGCTTCGCTCATCTCTTACCGTGTTCCGCTTCCACACTTATAGCGATGCCGCCCCTCACTGCAAAATCCGCGCTCACTTTGCACCATCTCGGAGTTAGAGCTGCGACGAGATCGTCGAGTATGACATTCGCCACATGCTCGTTGAAAACCCCTTCGTTGCGGAAAGACCAGAGATACAGCTTCAACGACTTTGACTCGACTATCTTTTTGTCCGGTACATATTCAATAGTAAGCCTGGCAAAATCCGGCTGCCCTGTTGCCGGGCACAGGCACGTGAATTCATCCGTCTTCAGGGTGACAACGTAATTCCTTCCGCGATGATGATTCGGGAATGTCTCAAGATGTCTACTTGCCGTCGCCTTTTTACCCAGCAACGTCAGATCGGAAAGATCCGACTGCCGGGTCATTTTCATCTTCGCTTTTGCGTTACCGGTATTTTGTTTCGCCATTTGGTTCCAAAAAGATGTTCAATATTCGATGCGCTTCGCCAAAATGGAGAGGCTGGACCGTATCATGTCTAACCGACCTCAGCCAGCTTCTTGCGCAACAGAGCCAGCGCATCCTCCACCTCGCTCCGCGGGAGACGACCGTTTTCAAGCTCTGCGTCGGATTTAGCCAGAAGCCGTTCGTAGAACGAAATCCCGTCCGCCAAGAAATTCGGATTTGTCTCCACAATCTCAAAGATCAGATTTTCCGATTTATCGTACCTGCCGGAGAGTTCGAAGTATCGGACCAACCTGCGATTCAGGTCACCGGGAAGCTCATACTCCTGCAACTCCATGACGACAGAGTCTACGGTTGGAATGGCCTTCCCGCCATCGACTTCGTCGATGCCTTCGACATCCTCCGTCAGCAGGCGTAACGATTTAAGATACAGCACCGCGCTTTCTTCCTGCTTGCCGGTCAATCCGAGAAGTCCGGCTTTTTCCTTCAGGAGGACGCCCGCCGTGTACAACCTCGATTGCAAAAGTGAGGAATCGGAGCCGAGTATGTTCTTAAGATCCTCGACAGGCAATCGTTCCAACGCATCTGTATTCAGGCCGAGCAGCGAACGCCCGGCGCTATCGATCTCGACAAGCGCAGATTCATAACTCCTGGTCTCCTTGAAGAACAGTATGCGCGCGAGTGCTCTGCCGAGCATTGTAAACATCTGCAATATGTAGTCGCGTGAAAGCGTGGTAGTTTACCTGGACGAAAAAATGGCCTTCAAAATTGAAATCCGAACAAGGAAAAATAAGAGGATGGACTTACAGAAGCCAGACAAATCCCCGTCAAAAAAGGGTATCGTTCGGACTCACGTCCACTTTTTCAGCAATTTTCTCGAGTTCCGGGAAGTATTTGATGACCGTGTCGGGTACGCTTATCCTTTCCTGATCGCGAAGCCTTTTGACAAGCTCGAGTGCGTTCGCCACAGCCTTTCCCATCGGATGATTGTTGGCAACGAGATATATGCGTTTGCATCTCTCAGCGACCCTTCTAATTTGTCCTTCTATCTCGTCGAGTTCGCCGCTGCTATAAAGATAGTTGTATCTGTCATTCCTTCCGACGTCATCATTACGCGCAGATCCTGAGGAAGATCGACGCTCTGCAAGTGCCTTCCTGCTGATCTCCCACATTTTCTCATTTCTCCCGTGGAGCCGGAAGTATCCCGTCTCACCGACGACGTCCGGAGTCAGTCCGACCATTCCCTTGAGTCGAGGCTGGTCGATTGCTATGATACTAATGCCGCGCTCCTTCAGAAACTCCATTGCCTGCGGCGTGTACCATGATTTATGGCGCAACTCGAAGAACAACTGAATCCGGTCGAACTGATCGACTATGGACGGGAGGTAATTCCTTGAAGAAATGCCGTCTTTGAAATACTCCGAAAACTGGACGAGGACGCCTCCAAGTTTTCGCTGTTCGAGTAAAGGCCGGAGGAACTCCATGACGATCTTCCTATCGGCATCCAGCTCATCTCCGCTTTCGTGGTTGCCGTGAGTAAAACTCTTGTAGAGTTTCGTAAGGAACACAAAATTGGGATTATCTTCCGCTTCGCCGAGCCATTTTTCAGCGACCTTCGGATGAAAATGCCGATAAAAGGTGCTATCAACCTCGACACAATCGAAAAATTTGGAGTAAAACTTCAGCCTCGAGAATCCTTTAGGCTGATCCTGCGGGTAGAACGGGCCAACCCAGTCGTCATAACTCCAGCCGGCGGTACCGCCAAGAATTTCCATGTAATCTTCCTGAGACTTGTATGCCAACTAAAGGTCGGGGAAACAGGGAACAACTTCAATACGTCGGCAGGAGTGCCCGGTCAGATGAAAAGGAGAGCTCCCCACGTCTATCTGATAAAAGTGTAATCCGTCTGCACGCACGACGGCGGCGTCCGTATTACTCCGGTTGACGCCGCCTCTTGCGCAAAATCATTCCTGCTTGTCGGCCGGTGTTATAAAAGTACTGAGAAGCCAACCAGCACTCGCCTGGCGTACACATTTCCCTTTAATCCGTACGCATTGGCTTTGAAATCCTGATAACGGTATTCCAGTCGAAGCAGCGCCCTTCCGCCCAGAGTCATTATCTTCAAGCCTGCTCCCGCATTGAGGAAGGTGATGGCTGTAAGGTTGGGAGTGTCCTTTTGAATGGGCTGGGAGAATGGGAATCCATTTCCCGCTCCATACCCGACCAGCACGAAGGGCACGAACACATTATGTCCCATCCCATAGCTATAGGACAGGTTACCGCTGAGGTTCAGTGCCGGCGCTTGCCCTTTTGCCGCTCCACCATAGATCTCGGGTTCGACGGACAAGCCATCGACGATGAACAAACCCGGACGGAACGCAAGCCCCACCTGGTTGTGGGCTCCGTCAGGTGCCGAAAAGGAATTTGCGTCCATCGAGACAGACATTTCCCACCTCGGCATGAAACCCTGGCAGAAGGCAGAGGCAGGGATTAAGGTAATCAGCAAGAGGATTGTTTTCATTATATTATCCCTTTCAAGAATGTTGACAAGTCAAAAGAATCCGCGGTTCCAATCGCTAAACCGCCACTTTAATAGACAGATTTTAGACCATCCCTCAGACAAATTCAACAATAAGGTGTGTCCTGGAACAACCCAAATTCCTGTCTCATTTGGCGGGCCCGAATACGTTATGCCGGGTTCTGCTTTATTTACAACTGTAGTTCTTTTCACGATCAGTGCATTTCTATTGCGACACCCTCAGTCGTCCATCTCGCCCTGACCTTAACAGGGTCCTTGTAGACGCCGAACGGTTCAGCAAAGCGGTAAGGGAAACTTCGTCCGAAGTAATACTTGATCCGGCTTCCACGCTCGTAGTAAGCACGGAGAGTATAATTGCCCGCCGGTATCCCGTCGAGATCGAATTTCCCTTCGTTGTCCGCAAGCACATAGAATACCTTCCCTCCCCGGGCAACCGCGGATACTACAATCTTCCTGTTTGGTGATACGGGCGAGACTCTTCCGACGATTTCACCGAGCCTCGTCGAGTCAGCCATCGAGAATCTCCTGTTGACCACAGAATCCTTCTCCAAACCGCCCAGGTTCGCATGATAGCTCAGTCTCAGGTTGTACCACCCGGATGAAGGGAGCTTCCTCAGGTTAACGCCGAACATGGTGGAAGACTCGCGCCTGACGAAGCCCGACATCCGCCCGCCGCTGCTGTCCAGGAGGGATACTTCCGGCTTAGTCGGGATTCCATTGATCGTCGGGAGCAGGAATTGGCAGAACAGCGTGTCGTATCTGGTCACATTCTTCAAGGAATCGGCGAAATTAAAGAAGTAAGGCGAGACTCTCGCCGTTGCGCTGTCCGGTTTCATGACGACGCTGTCGTGGTGGGGAGACATTTGATTATTATGGATGTCTCTGATGCTGTCCGTGGCCGTGACAAAATATTTTGTATGGAGCTGCAGACCGGTCTGCGTTCCTATAACGGCATTGTATTCGTTCGATTCGACACGCGCGGCAAAGTCAACCGGTATCGTATCCCCCGTTGCCGAGTCGCGAACCACAAAAAATGAAGGCTTGAGATGAGCGGTATCTATCGGCTCGCTGAATTTGAGAAGGAGTAGTCCGTCGTTGGCTAAATCTGCACTGTAAAGCTGCGGAAGAGAAGTGTCTTCAATCCCGAGCATAAAATTGACTTCGTCTACCGTCCGACCTTCCTGTTTCACTTCAACGTCGTGAGTGGCGGACGAGTAATGATCGAGCTGCGGGGCATAGATGAAATTCCTCAGCTGGTCATCGAAGCAAAACAACCTGTACTTCCCTGTCGCGAGGCCCTGGAGCACGTACCTTCCACTGTCATCGGATTGTGTCACGAACCTCGGTATCGCTATGCTGGGCCGGAGCGTGTCGATCTCATGACCGACAGAAAATGCCGCGACCGTATAAGGTTGAGCCTTTTCTGCGTACACCCTTCCGGCGACCATTCCTGTGTCTATTTGTGCACCGGTGGAAAATACGATATTGAAACCTCTGCCCAGATAATTTCCACGCTGGTCCTGAGCTCTGGCCCCGATCGTAAGGATGTACGTCCGGTCTTTCTCGAACGGCTTACTGACACTGATCTCCACCTCTTTGCCGGACCAGTCGAACTGCAAATCCTTGAGCTCGAACGGTGGAAAAAAGATGGAGCTTTCCACTGATCGTTCCACCATATATTTATCGAACTTTATTCGGATAACTTTAGAGTCGTAATTAAGCTGATTGGAGGCTGGAGATGACATTACGATTTTAGGAGGCGTGGTATCGATCGGGCCGCCGCTCGGTGGAAACTGCCCTGCGCATCCGGCAAGGCCAAGTGCCAGGAACAGGGATAAGATTCCGGCTACCTTTGCCAAGGTTCGAACAATTTTGATTCGATGCCGAAAAGCGCGAGTATCCTTCCCGCAACAAAGTCGGCAAGGTCTGTTATCGTCTCAGGCTTCTGATAAAAGGCAGGCATCGCCGGGAGGATGTTTGCGCCGGCATCCGCGGCGGCCAACATGTTCTTCAGATGGATCTTGTTCAGCGGAGTCTCGCGCGGAACCAGCACAAGTTTTCTTCCTTCCTTGAGCGTCACGTCGGCCGCCCGCTCTATAAGGCTGCCGGTAATTCCATGGGCTATCCCTGCAAGCGTCTTCATCGAACAAGGTACAACGATCATCCCGTCTGTGTGAAAGGAGCCGCTGGAGATGGAAGCGGCCAAATCCTTGTTGGAGTACCTGACGATATCGCCGGTCAAATCCGCGTCCCCGAATTTTGCCCTCAAGAGTTCAAGCAGATTCCCACCCTTCATCGCAAGATCGGTCTCGCTTTCGACAACATATGCCCCGTAGTCCGAGACTATAAGGTGTACCTCGACTCCCCACTGAAGAAGCGCCCGGATCGTGCGCAGGGCGTAAACGGCTCCGCTGGCACCCGTTATCCCGACGATGATTTTCCTCTTTGCGTCAGACACCGATCTTAACTCTTTTGTTTACAATCCCGACCGAATAATACTCAATGATACCCACCAAGATAAAGGCAAAAAGGCTCACCTTCAAAAGACTTCCGAGACTTCCGTAATCCACGAACAGTAGAATAGTGACCGCGACAGAATAACCGAGCATAAAAAGGAGGGTGATCGTTTCGGTGGCTCCAATCCGGGTATACGGGACGGAGAACGGGAAACGTTTCTGCATGACCGAGTAACTGCTAATTGCGACGTGCCCGACCGAGTAGAACGTGACTGCAGTTACAAGTGACGCCGCCAAACCGTTGCTGAACATCAGTATCGCGAAGACCAGGGCAGTTACCGGGATGTGAACGAAAAGCAGAAAAGCTTTGCGGGCGCCGAGCACGAATTTGCCCCGATCGAATTCGCCGCAAATTTCGAACTGCCACTTTGCCTCATGGTCTCTGGAGCTCAGCATATTCTGCGCGAGAAAATAGTACACGATCACGCCCGACACCGCCAGTGAGGCAATCGGGGCGACCTGGTTCGCGGTGACAAAGCCCGGGAAATTGGAGAAACCCAGGAACGGGACATCCTTCATCGACCAATAGACCGCCACCATAACCGGCGTGCCGGCAACGCCCACCGTGGATAATCTGAATGAAGAATTGCGGAACAGGTTGGCCAGGAAAAACATGAAACCGGCCTGCTCTTCAACGCTCCGCGCCAGCGCAGGCTTCCTGAGCCGCTCGACAACAGCAAGGAGATCGGTTGCCGAACCTGCTATATTCCCGTTAAGCTTCAGGACCATACTCTCTGAGATTGGGAAGACCGCAAAAAGGAAAAATGTCGCTGCAAAGAGTGTCGTCGCGATTTGCAGGAAGACTAAGGCGTCCAATGACGCCACAAGGTTTGCAGTGAACTGGAATGTGGCAAGAAGGCAAAGTGCCATCGCGACCTGCAGCAGAGTCAGCGCCCGGTTTGCCGCGGCAACGGGGAGAAGCGCGACCGGAAAAAGCAGAATAAAATAAACGGAAAGAGAGAGGAAGACCGAAGATACATACCAAATCATCATCTCTCCCGGATATGACCTGACGACCGGCAAGATTATAAACAGAGGCAGGAAAATCGCGCCCGCTACGGCAAGATTGAGGAAAAGGAGCCCCGAAGCAGAAGCCAGTCTCGACAACGCGGTCGGCTGCAAAAAGTAAAAGTTCTCCAGGTCTCCGCCGCTGAAGAAGAATTTCCTGGTTTCTGCAAATGAAGTAAAGAGCAAGACGCACGCGGAGACGATCGCGACGCGCACAGGGAACGACTCGGGGTCCATTCCCGAGGACGATATCGCGAGGAAGATCCCGATGAGCAGATCGGGGGCAAGAAACTTGATTAGTCCGCGAGCCCCTTCCCCGCCGATTATCTGCTTCAGCTTCAACCTGACAAGTGAGGCGATCAACAAGGCATTTCTACTCTCTCATCATGCTTCTTCGGTATGCCCGAATCGCCCTCTTATGTTCGCGGAACGTCACACTGAACCGGTGGCTCCCCCTCCCCGTAGCGACGAAGTAAAGGTATCTGGTGGTGTCGGGATAGAGTGCGGCCATGATCGATTTTCTTCCCGGGTTGCAAATCGGCGTCGGCGGCAGGCCGTAGTGCTTGTACGTATTGTAAGGGGAGTTTATCTGGAGGTCTTTGTAGTAGATCCTGGTATGTTCACCGAGAGCATATTCGATCGTAGGATCGGCTTCGAGCGGCATTCGTTTCTTCAGCCGGTTGTAGTATACGCTCGCGATTATCGGACGTTCAGAATCCAATTGCGCCTCGGCCTCAACTATCGAAGCAATAGTCATAATCTGGTTGACGGAATACCCCAGCTCGACCGCCCTAAACCTTAGCGAATCGCTGAAGAACATTTTGAACTCATCCGTCATCCGTTGCATGATCTCCCCCGGTTCGGTGCCGTAATAAAAATCGTAGGTTTCCGGGAAGAGATATCCCTCAAGGTTCCTGGATGGGATATCAAGTACCGCAGCCATCGAGTCCCCGAGCGCCTCGCGCGCAAATTCCGACGAATCGACTCCGAGGTCGTGACGACAAATTCCCGCGATCTCGCGCACGGTCGTCCCTTCCGGAATGGTCACGTGCACGAGAAGATTACTCTTCCCCGACGAGATCAGCTTCATCACATCATAGTCGGAATAATGGCCCGTAAAAAGGTATTTGCCGGCCTTAATACTGCGTTGGATGGAAAAGATTCTCCCGAAGAATTTGAAGAGGAGCGGATTCGATATTACGTC
>JAJYJD010000045.1 GCA_021789755.1 Bacteroidota bacterium | reverse complement strand
GCGGCCGTATCCATGCTGGCATCTGCCGCAATGTCGCAGCCAAAATCGGGCTATGACCCGCACAAATCGTTCGACCCTAATTTCGACGCGAACGGCGGGACGGTCTACCGCGGCGCCAACGGCGCTCCGGGACCGGAGTACTGGCAGAACCGCGCCGACTACAAAATAGCCGCTACCCTGGACACCGCTGCTAAAATGATAAATGGAAAGGTCGAAATAAATTACACGAACAACAGCCCGCACCAGCTTTCGTATGTCTGGCTCCAGGTTGAACAGAATCAGCTCAGCAAGGATTCGCGCGGTGTCCTGACGGCAGGCAATGGTCCGAGAAATTTCTACGGCGGCGACAGCATAATCTCGGTGAAGGTTGATCAGGCGGGGAAAACATCGGCGGCAAATTACATAATCAACGACACGAGAATGCAGATCCGTCTCCGTGAACCGATCAAGGCGAAAGGCGGCAAGCTCGGAATAATCATCGAGTATTCTTTTGTGATTCCGCCATTGGGATATGGAAGGACCGGCTGGATGTACACTGAGAACGGGGCGATATATGATATCGCGCAGTGGTATCCCCGAATGGAAGTCTTCGACGAGGTCAACGGGTGGAACAACCTTCCGTTCCTCGGCGCGGGAGAGTTTTATTGCGACTACGGCGACTTCGACTACAGCGTGACGGTTCCGGCGGACCAGATTGTCGTCGGCTCAGGTGTGCTGCTGAACCCGAAGGAAGTTCTGACGGCAAAAGAAGTTCAAAGAATCGATGAGGCGCACAAGAGCGACAAGCGAGTCTACATTATTTCTCCGGATGAGGTCGCTAAGCCCGCGACGCGGCCGACGGAGCACGGGATGCTTACCTGGCATTTCAGGATGGATAACGCTCGCGACGCGGTCTGGGCATGTTCCCGCGCTTTCATCTGGGACGCGGCGAGAATAAACCTTCCGGGCGGGAAAGAGTCACTGGCCGAATCCGTGTATCCGATCGAGAGCTCAGCCGATTCGTCGTGGGGGCGCTCGACCGAGTACGTCAAGGCAAGCATCGAGATATTTTCGAAAGACTGGTACGAGTATCCCTATCCCGCCGCGATCAATGTCGCCGGACCTGTCGGGGGAATGGAGTACCCGGGAATAGTCTTCTGCTGGTGGAAGATGTACAGGAAGGTTCTATGGTATGTTACCGCGCACGAACTGGGTCATAACTGGTTTCCTATGATCGTCGGCTCGAACGAGAGGGCGAACGGGTGGATGGACGAGGGTTTCAATACTTTCATCGACATTTATGCTTCGGACGAATTCAATCATGGCGAATATGCCCCGAAGCGCGACGGCGAATTCGACCCCGCGGGCAAGAACCCCGCGCGCGATATAGTGCCCTATCTCCTCAACCCGGAATCACAGTCGATAATCTCGTACGCCGATGCCATCCCCGGCCGGTACACTCATACACTTGAGTATTACAAAACTGCGCTCGGACTTTACATGCTGCGGGAGTACGTGCTCGGGCATGACAGGTTCGACTTCGCTTTCAGGTCTTACATAAAGAGGTGGGCCTTCAAGCATCCGACTCCCGAAGATTTCTTCAGGACGATGAACGATGCCGCGGGCGAGAACCTCAACTGGTTCTGGAAGGGTTGGTTCGTGAAGAATTACAAACTCGACCAGGCAGTCGACAGCGTGCGCTACGTTGACGGCGATCCCGCCAAAGGTGCTCTAATCACGCTCGGAAACAACGATCAGATGGTTATGCCCGCCACGGTTGAGGTGAAGGAATCTAACGGCAGAACGGGAACGGTTAACCTTCCTGTAGATATTTGGGAGAGAGGCGGAGCGTTCACTTTCTTCTATGGCTCCACAACTCCAATCGATTCCGTGATCGTCGATCCGAACAAGGTCCTTCCGGATGTTAATCCGTCGAACAATGTCTGGACGGGGAAGTAAGGCATCCGGGAGAAGGTGGAATAGCGCCTGAACGACGAAGCCTCAACGTAGTCGTGGAGTGTTGCGTGCCCGTCTTAGCTTCAGCAAAGGCGCGCGATTGATCGATCAATTCGCCCTGGAATATAACCGATTTCCGGAGCGGGCAGGCCGGCCACAACTGGATAGCCGGACAACGGATTATTTGACCATCGCATACACAACGCCCGTTGGCGAAGCGGGGGTTTAATGCATCCTATTTGGGTTGTATCGCATTTCGCCAGATGCCGCTGCGCCCGGGTAGCGACATAAAAGCAGATTACTGCGTGATGGCATGTGCGCCCCGCTAGGTCTCTGAGAACCTGCTTTCGATTTTCTCTCATTTGATCATCGCCCGGTTAGATTTGCTGAGCGCAACGTACAGTCCGCCGAAATGATGATTTTCATGTTTTGGGAGTAGGGGAAAAAAGGGCTTACGGAAATCGCAAACCTGTTGAAAAAGACGTAATTCGCGCGAATTGAGCTGGACTGAGTCCGGTCAACCTTGATTAAGGGCGCCTGTCTGGCTATATTTTTCCGAGAAATTTCAAGAGGAAAGATGGCATTATCCGCATTTAGAAAGATTTTTGGCTCAAAACATGAACGGGACGCGAAAAAGCTCGTCCCATATGCCGAGCAAATAAACGAAGAATTTGAGAAACTGCGCGACCTCTCTGATGACGACCTGAAGCAGAAAACCGTCTCGTTTCGTACACGCATAAAAGAAGAGACTGCGAAGATTGAAAAGGAGATCGCGGATCTCAAAGAGAGACTGAAGGGCGACGTGCAGGGGGAGGAAAGAAAGGGCATCTACAAGGAGATCGACGATCTCGAGCAGGAACACGACGATATGATAGCGGATATCCTGGATGAGATTCTCCCTGAAGCATTCGCTGTTGTGAAGGATGCCTGCCGGCGACTCGAGGGGACAACTTGGGATGTCACCGGACACAAGATTGTCTGGGACATGGTACCCTTCGATGTCCAGTTGATGGGTGCCGTCGTTCTGCATGACGGGAAGATCGCCGAAATGGCCACGGGCGAGGGGAAAACACTTGTTGCGGTTATGCCCCTTTACCTCAATGCACTTCCCGGAAGAGGCGCTCACCTCGTCACGGTAAACGACTATCTCGCAAAACGCGACAGCGAGTGGATGGGGAAGGTTTTTGAGTTCCTCGGGCTCACGGTCGGGTGCATACAATCCGATATGGACACTTCCCAACGCCGGAAGATGTACGAGTGCGACATAACCTACGGGACGAATAATGAGTTCGGTTTCGACTATCTCCGCGACAACATGGGAGTTGAAGCCGAGGACATCGTACAGCGTGAACATTATTACGCCATAGTCGACGAAGTCGATTCGGTCCTAATCGACGAAGCCAGGACGCCGCTAATTATCAGCGGTCCCGTCGGATCCACAGAACATTCGTTCGACAACATGAAGCCGCGCGTTGAAAGGCTCGTGAACGAACAGATCCGGCTTGTCAATAAATATGCCGCCGACATCGAGAGGTTCCTTTCGGAGGGCAAGGACAAAGAAGCCGGCGTTTTGCTCCTTCGTGGATACAGGGGTTTCCCGAAGAACAAGAGGCTGACGAAGCTCCTCAATGAGCCCTCCAACAAGAGGCTGATGCAGGAAACGGAGCTTGAGTATCTGAAAGACCAGGGTCAGAGGATGCACGAGATCGACGACGAACTCCATTACGCCGTGGACGAGAAGACTCATGTGATCGACCTGACCGAAAAAGGACGTGAATACCTGGCGTCATCGCAGACCGACAAGGACATGTTTGTCCTGCCGGACATCGGGACTGAGGTCGCGGCGATAGAAGGCGACACCCTTTTTACACCGTCGCAGGTTCAGCGGAAGAAGGAAGAGCTATACGCTCTATACGCGGAGCGCAGCGACAGAATACATACGGTAAATCAGCTCTTGCGTGCGTACACACTGTACGAGAAGGACGTCGAGTATGTCGTGCAGGACGGGAAAGTCCTGATCGTCGACGAATTTACCGGAAGGATATTGCAGGGAAGACGGTATTCGGAGGGATTGCACCAGGCTATAGAGGCGAAAGAGAGCGTGAAAGTAGAGCGCGACACTCAGACTCTCGCGACCATAACCCTGCAAAACTATTTCAGACTTTATAAGAAGCTTGCCGGCATGACCGGCACCGCCGAGACTGAGGCCGCTGAGTTTTACGACATCTACAAGCTGGATGTTGTCGTGATCCCGACGAACAGGCCGTTGGCACGCGACGACCAGAACGATCTTATATACAGGACCAAGCGCGAAAAATACAATGCAGTGATCACCGAGATCGAGGAAATGCGGAAGCAATCGAGGCCGGTCCTGGTCGGCACCACGAGCGTTGAAGTGAGCGAAACGCTGAGCAGGATGCTGAAGCGGCGCGGAGTGGGCCACGAAGTGCTGAATGCGAAGCAGCACCAGCGCGAGGCGGAGATAGTGTCGCGCGCAGGTATGCCGGGAGCGATAACCATCGCGACGAACATGGCCGGCCGCGGGACAGACATCAAGCTCGGCCCGGGAGTCGTCGAAAAAGGCGGCCTGCACATTGTCGGGACGGAAAGGCATGAAGCGAGAAGAATCGACCGTCAGTTGAGAGGGCGGTCCGGGCGCCAGGGCGACCCCGGTTCTTCGCGTTTCTATCTCTCGCTCGAGGACGACCTGATGAGGCTGTTCGGCAGCGACCGGATCGCGCGCGTGATGGACAGGTTCGGCATGAAAGAGGGCGACGTCATCGAGCATTCGATGATAACAAGGAGCGTCGAGCGCGCCCAGAAGAAAGTCGAAGAGAACAACTTCGCAATAAGGAAAAGATTGCTCGAGTATGACAACGTAATGAACCAGCAACGCGAGGTTGTCTACGATAGGAGGAGGCATGCTCTTGTCGGCGAAAGGCTCAAGGATGATATTTTTGATATGGCTACGGAGCTTGTCGGCGAGATAGTCGACAGCTACTACGATGAAGGCGACATCGCGGGTCTCGTGGATGAGCTCAGGAGAACTTTCCTCGTCGACATCAGTTTCAGCCCGGACGAATTCAGGCGGCTCGGAAAGGATGGAGTCACCGATAGGGTGGTGAAAGCCGCGATCGATTTTTACAACCGCAAGGAGCAGGATCTCGGCACCGAAATAATGAGCCGGCTTGAGCGGATGGCGACTCTTCAGGTAATAGATGAGAAGTGGAAAGAACATCTTCGTGAAATGGATGACCTGAAAGAGGGAATTAACCTCCGTGCGTACGGCCAGAAGGACCCGGTAGTCGAATACAAGCGAGAAGCGTTCGACATGTTTGTCAACATGTTGAAAATCATAAATCGTGAGGTCCTGCAGATCGTGTACAGAGCGTTCCCCGCCGTGGCTGAGGAAGTGCCCCAGCGACATGGGGCCCGAATGCCGAAAAGAGAACAGCTGCAGCTGCACCACGATTCAGCGGTCGGCCTTGGTATGCAGGAGAACCGGGGGCCTGCCGCCCAGGGAGCCGAAAGTCAAATCAAGAGAAAACCTGTCAGAGTCACCGAGAAGGTGGGGCGAAACGATCCTTGTCCATGCGGGAGTGGGAAGAAGTATAAGAACTGCCACGGGAAGTGATAAAGTACAAACGGGTAGTAGTCGCGGCCTTCGCTTCGGGTCTGATCCTTCTGTCCGCAGTATCCACCAGGGCCGCATATTCGGCAGGCGGACGATATACGCACGTCCAGTCCATTTCTCCGTCAAAGCGTCTCATAACTGTCTCGATGAGCCAACAAAGTGTACTCTCGCTTGCAGGGAGCCGGACGAATAATCCGTATGTGGCTTTTCCGTTCATCGCGAACGGCCAGGTAAGTTATTCCGTCGAACGACAGGGAATGGAAGCGATCACATTTTCCGGCTCCATCCCGGAATTGAGTGACACCGCTCAGGGCGGGCAGGGAATTGCCCAGCCTGATTTGCGGGCTTTGGCTGCAGGGAACGGAATTCTACTTAAAAAAGTCGGGGTCATGCGGGGTGAATCAGTTTATTCCCTCCTGGTTCAACCGTACCAGTACAATGCTGCCACAAGGCAGATGACATTCTACGAAACGGTCAACGTGACGCTTACGTCCACTCAGCCCTTTCCTTCGAGTTTCAATAATCCATCCGAAGCACTTACGCGTGAGGTGGTCAACAAAGTCCAGAGCACTTCTCCGCCGCCGACCGGATCTTACATAAGAATTGTAGTGAACAAAGACGGTATCTACCACATCACCGGCAATGAACTGGACACATCGGGTGTGAACCTGTCGGGCTTTACGAGCCAGAACATAACGCTCTGGAATCACGGCAAACAGATACCAATTTACGTGCACACGACGGGCGGGACGGCTTTCACAAGCAACAGCTACTTCGAGTTCTACGGCACAGCAAACCGTGTCGACTACTCGGGTGGAAGGCCCGATCTTTATCTCGATCCCTTCACGGACAACAACGTCTATTTTCTTACCAAGGATTCCACTGCACCGGTACAGAGGCTTGTAACCGAATCGGGTGCACTCGGCCGCGTGAGCAACGCGGTCGATCTGTCCGCTTATTCATTCACCCAGACCGTACACGCAGAGCAGGACCTGCGCTACGAGCGACTCGATAACGTGGACCTCGACCGGCCGTATGATACGCAGGATCACTGGTTTTGGGGAGAAGTGTCGAGTCAGCAAATGATAAACCTGCCGTTCTATCTTGCTTACCCCGACACCACAAACATTCAACCGCTGACTCTTACCGCCGCCTTTCAGGGCATAACACACCTCGACGGCAACAACGGGTCTCCGAACGTTCCCAACGAGCACCAGGCGGAGTTGTTCATAAACCAGACTCACGTCATGAGCACGACGTGGGACGGACAGAACTCTCGCATCGTCGATATCGGTGCGGATGCGAACATACCACAGAGTGTGTTGCACAACGGAGCGAACGAGTTCCGCGTTTACGATGCGAACCCCGGGAACATTGCAGTTGCTACTCTCGCGTTCAACTGGGCTGAACTCCATTATCAGCGGCTCTACGTGGCAGATAAGGACTACCTGAAATTTGCGGTGCCTGACAACGCGCAACCGGGCTACTACAACTTTCTCATTCAGAATTTCCAGAACTCTTCCATATCGGTCTACAGGCTCAACGACTCCAGGATCACCGATGTCACAATCAAGTACCTGAACAACCAGGGAACCGCACAAGGCTATGCTGTACTCTTTCAGGCATACGTTCAGTCGCCAAACGACCAGTTCATAGCTGTCAGCGATTCCGGCAAACTCAGTCCCGTGAAGATCGAACAGGTCGCCGACGCAGGACTCTCTTCGTACGATTACGCCGCTGACTACATCATTATCGCCAGTCGCCAGCTCGACGACGTGACCGGAAAACAACAGGACCAGTCCAACCCGGTCAACCAGCTCGCCGCCTATTACAACTCACACGGCACCAGAACGATTGTGGTGGATGCCGCGCAAGTCTACGACGATTTCACCTACGGCATAAAGAGCCCCTATGCGATCCGATCATTCCTTTCTTATGCCTACCACAACTGGTCTGTCGCTCCGAAATACGTTTTGCTTGTCGGTGAGGGGACATGGGACACAAAGAACGGCAACGACGTCAACGATTTGATTCCCGTAATGATGATGCAGACTTACCGGTTCGGCGCGACGGCTTCGGATAATTTCTACGCCTGCGTGGACGGCAACGACCCGATCCCCGATCTGGCGGTGGGAAGGATACCGGCGACGAATATAACGCAGGTGAAGGCGACTGTGGACAAGATACTTGCCTACTACTCGGGCAAAAACTACGGCTGGCAGAACACGGCGCTCCTGATTGCCGGTGAGGAAGAAGAGTTCCACGTACAGGCTGATTCCGTCGTACGGTCTATGATCCCGCCGAACTATTTTATTAAACGGCTGTACACGAGCATCCAGGACCCGGCAGTGGATACAAAATATTACGGAGTCACACAGGATCTTGTGAACGATATAAACCAGGGCGCCGTGCTCGTAAACTACATGGGCCATGGCGGCGGTGCGATCTGGGCCGACAACGGGATATTGACCAACGACGAAGTCTCGAATTTGTCTAACTCAGGAAAGTATCCGTTTGTGACAAGCATGACCTGTTTTGCGGGTGCGTTCGACGGTCAGATCGGGCTACCCTTGTGTTCGACACTACTCTTTGCCCAGAACAAGGGAGCCGTCAGCCTGTTGGGATCGGCGGGACTTGGATGGTTGTACAACGACTTCTTCATGGACAGCGAGCTCCTGCCGGTTCTTTTCGACTCGTCGTATGAAAACACGAGTATCGGTACCGATATAATACTTGCGAAGGCGCTCTACTACGCCTCGTACTTCTACTGGCCTCAGGCGCCGACTATGCTGAATCAATATAATATCATCGGAGACCCGGCGCTGATCGTCCAGTTTCCCCCGAACACATCGAGGGTAAGACTTGATTCATACACTGCTGTCGCGGGACAAAACATCTCCGGAAACATATCGAATGCCCCGGCTGGAGGGACCGGAGTGATTCAGGTTACCAACGGCGACGGCGACGTTATTGCGCAGACCGACGTGACGATCCCCGGCAGCGGCTCTGCAACCTTCAGTATTCCTTACAGCAGCGGCCTTTCGGGCCTTTCGCACGTCAAAGCTTACACATACAACAGTTCAACACAGAGCTCGACTTTTATCGATCTCTCGACAGCCGGTGCGTTTGCTCAGGTCAGCAGTTTTGGAATAACTTCCAACGGAAGCGTATTCAGGATCAGGATCGGAGGACTCGCGAGCTCAAGTTCCCCTGTCAGCGCTGTCACTTTCGTCGGAAAGGTATACGCGGCGGGAGCTTCCGGCGGAAGTCAGCCGCTGATGCCGCTCAACGTTCCGCTCCTCACTTCAGGACCCAACGAGTATCTGTCCGATTTTGCCATAAGTGCCGACAGCCTGAAACCGGGTGAAACCATATCTGGATTCCTCGAAGCCACCTTCTCCGACGGGAGCACTACCTCCAGCCAGCCTGTCAGTCACACCGTTCCGGGCGCGGCCGATATCTCCGCGTTTTCCCGTCAGGGTTATATGAACGTCAACTCGTCGATGAAGGTCGCCATAGACAGTGTGATAAAGCTGGAGGCGACCGTTTACGACTGGAATTCGGTTGCCGCAAAAGACGTGAGAGTCGATTTCTATGACGGTGTCAGGGGAAACGGCACTTTTCTCGGCAGCTCACGTGTCAGCTTCGATACATCGTCCGTGGAGACCGCTGCCATTCCGGTCGCACTTTCACCGGGAAATCATACCGTGTACATGTATATCGTTTTCGACAGCCTGACGGACGGCTATGACCTTCATCCCGCGAACGATTACGCCTACGGCAACGTGTACGTGAATCTCGTCACCGCGAGTCCTCAGGGGGTAGTGGGGTTGGATTCGGCCGCGACTCTCTCGGGGGCTGCGCCGGGCGAGATCTTTAAAGTCGACACGACATCGCCTCCATTGTATTCACAGCCGCTTCTGAATCCCGCGCGCGACAGGACCGGCAGGATACATTTTTACGAATTCGCCTCGGCTAACAATTCCCAGTCCGGCAGCTACGCGTTATCACTGGCCGTGAATAATCCCGACTCAATTACGAACACGAACCTGGCGGGCCTTCATCTGTATTTGTACGATCCGCGGACACGAACTCTTAATATTGCAGGGGGCAGCTACAGCGCCGGCAAAGTCACCGGGAACGTCGGGCGGTTGGGCGTCTTCACCGCCGCATTCTCCTCGGATCGGACGCCGCCTCAGCTTACAATTTCTGCCGGCGATCAGTTCTTTTCGAACGGTGATTACGTCCCGCCCAACCCTCGTTTCTCGATTCTAATGCATGACGAAGACGGTGTGGATCTGGGAAGCGGAAGCATAGATATCCGGATCGACAATCAGAAAGTCGATCCGACTCTCGTTACCGTTCCGGATTCGGTTTCGAATCCGACTTCCGTGACGGCAACCGTGCAGCTCCCCGTCACGGATGGCTCGCATACACTCCGGATCACCGCTGAAGACGCCAACGGGAATATATCGGCACCCGTCATGGTAGACTTCGTCGTCAGATCGGATTTCAGTCTAAGGGTATACGGTGCCTACCCGGATCCTTTCGTGAACCAGACATTTATTGCATTTGAGGTGACTTCAGGCAACCCCATAGACGCAGTGGAAATAAAAATATATTCCGTGAGCGGAAGATTGATAAAGACGATCCGTTATCCGAGCACTAATCCGATGGAGACGCTGGGACTGCTGCAGGGAGGCACCGGATCGCCGACGGCGGTCGGTTACCACGAAGCGTGGTGGGACGGGACGGATAATTTTGGCAACCAGGTTGCGAACGGAGTCTACTTCTACAAGGTGAGCGTCAGCAGCGGCGGCAAAACTCTTGTCGACATCGGGAAGATGGCGAGGTTGAGATGAGGAAGATCGCCGTCGCGGTTATTCTGTTCAGCTCGCTGGCGTCAGGGCAATCATCGAAATATGTCGGTAGTTTTCTCGAGATCCCGGTCGGTGCAAAGGGACTGGGCATGGGAAACGCGTTCGTGTCGCTGGCCGATGACGGCACGGCTTTCCACTACAACCCGGCAGGGACGGCGCTGATCGATACGAAGATCCTCTCCATGATGTACTCTTCGCAGTACGGCTCGCTCTTCGCTCCGCTTTCGAATTTCTTCTTCCTCGGTTACGCTCAGAAGCTTCAGGACCTCAACGTCTCCATCGACTGGGTCCGGCTGAGCGTCGATGACATCCCCGCGGAGCCCGATCTCACCGTATACGATTCACCAGCCCAGAGAGAACTGCTTGTGAAGACGGGAACGGGCAACGGCTATTTCAGCAGCGCGGACGATGCGGTCTACCTTAACATTTCGAAGATGTATAATTTCAATATCGATTTGGGCTGGGCTATTGCAAAAATCCCCGTCCAGCTTCCGGTCGGCATCAATTTCAAGATTATTCATCGCCTGCTCGACGGCCGGGCGGCTTCGGGAGTCGGAATCGACGGGGGTTTTATGTTCAGGTTTCCGGTCGGCTCTTTTTTTGAAAAGGGAAAATTCGGTACATTTTCTTTCGGCATGAACGTTCGCGATATAACAAATACGAGGATCGCCTGGGATACCCAGACCACCGAGACAATTCCGCGCAGCACACTGTGGGGAATCTCTTATGACGCTCCCATCAAGCCGCTCGACGGCGACATCGTTCTGGCGTATAACCGCGATGAGCAGTACGGCGATGTCCTGCTCGGTGCCGAATACGTTTATCGGAACCTGCTCGCTGTCAGGTTCGGTTCTGACGCTTCGAGCCTGACCGCCGGAGTAGGAATTTCTTTGAATTATCTGCGTATCGATTACGCTTTCCTGGCGCAAGACCTCGGGAATGTCAACAGGCTTAGCGCATCCTTCTATCTCGACAGAGTTTTCAAATGAAATCTGCGCAGAGGGGACGCGGGATGGCTGCGCGGTGGGCAGGCATATCAGTGACACATTTTTCGTGATCCAAAAGAAAGGAGATCAATGAGAAAGAAAACGTTTGCGATCTTGATCGGTCTCGTATTCCTGGCTGCATTGCGCCCGGCGAAGGCACAGGGTTTGTTCGGCACATCGACTCCGCCGATAGGTTCGAACGCGCCTTCATATTATTATCTCGGCGGCAAGGAGGGGTTGACAATCGCCGTTAACCTTTGGGGTTTCGTCCGGAATCCCGGCAGATACGAGGTGCCGAGCTCTACCGACCTGGTCCAGCTTATATCGCTCGGCGGCGGGCCGCTTGAACATGCCGAGCTCGACGGAGTCAAGATAGTCCGACAGATACTCCAGCCGGATTCCACATACAAGACGGAGGTAATCCCCGTCGACCTCGACCATTATCAGGACACGGGTGCAAAAACGCCGCTCCTGCTTCCGGGAGATACCATCATCGTTCCGGGTTCGACTTTCAACACTATAGAACAGATACTCTCGGTGTTTCGCGACGTTGCCCTCATTTTCTCAGGTGTGGCCACCTTGATGATCGCCCTCCATCAGTATTGAATTGCTTGACACCGGGCGTTAACTTTATGCGCTAAAATTTCCGGGTTCGCTACTCTGCGACCATTTTTAACAGAAGGAATCTAGTTTGGCAGGACGTGTTTTACTGAAAGGGTTACCGCAATGATGCGAAGTGATGTCAAGAACGATTTCCCGATTTTTGCGAATTGGAAGAAGAAGGGCAAGCCGCTTATCTATCTGGACAGCGCGGCGACGACACAGAAGCCGCAGAAAGTGATCGATGCGCTTGATGAATACTATTCGAGATACAATGCCAACGTGCACAGAGGGACCTACGAGCTCAGCCAGCTCGCGACCGACATGTACGAAGAGGCGAGGACGAAAGTTGCCCGATTCATCAATGCCGGGAAATCAGAGTCGATTGTATTCACCCGGAATGCCACCGAATCGCTGAACCTCATCGCATACGCGTGGGGGTTGAACAACCTTCATAAAGGCGACGAAATAATTCTCAGCGAGATGGAGCATCACAGCAATCTTGTCCCGTGGCACATAATCGCGCGCCACACGGGAGCTGTCCTGAAGTTTATCAGGATGAGTAGTGATTATCGGCTCGACCTTCAGTCGCTCAAGGACAATCTCGGACCGAAAACGAAGATCGTGTCGGTCGTTCACGTTTCAAACGTGCTCGGAACCATAAATCCCGTTAAGGAAATCTGCCGCCTGGCTCACGAAGCCGGCGCGCTTGCTATGGTAGATGGTGCCCAGAGTGCGCCGCACATGGCCGTTGATGTCAGAGATATCGACTGCGATTTCTATGCCTTGAGCGGGCACAAGATGTGCGGACCGACCGGGATCGGGGCTCTCTACGCTAAGTACGAACTACTTGAGAAGATGGAGCCGTTCATGGGAGGCGGCGAGATGATAAATGAAGTGTTCCCGACAACCTCGAATTATGCGAAGCCGCCTTACAAGTTCGAAGCCGGAACTCCGAATATCGCCGGTGCGATCGGCCTGAAGGCTGCCATCGATTACCTGGAAAAGTGCGGAATGCAGAACATCATGGAACACGAGTTAGAGCTTGGCGATTACGCTGCCAGCCGCCTGGCGGAGGTCGAAGGCATTCACATCTTCAGGCCGAGGGCCACGGGAACCGGGGTCCTCTCTTTCACTGTCGACAGTGTACACCCGCACGATATATCTACGATCCTCGATTCGGAAGGAATAGCGATACGTGCCGGCCATCACTGTGCCCAGCCGCTCATGAGAAAACTCCAGGTGCAATCCACCGCCCGCGCAAGTTTCTACCTTTACAACGACAAGTCGGACGTCGATGCGCTGGCCGGTGCTCTTGAGAAAGGTATTGCACTCTTCAGACCGAGGAAAAAAGCAAATGTCGTTGAATGACTTATTCACGGAAATAATTCTTGATCACTACCAGCATCCGCACAACCACGGCATCATAGCCGGCGCTACCCTCACTTCCCGCGGGTTCAACGAATCGTGCGGCGACGATATCCAGATATCCGTCCTTGTAAAGGACGGCGTCATTGCCGATGCGAAGTTTTCCGGCGCGGGATGCTCCATCAGCCAGGCATCGGCTTCAATAATGACCGACCTTGTCAGAGGCAAAACCGTCGAAGAGGCGAGACAGCTTGCCGGGATGTTCTACGAAATGGTGAAAGGGACCGAAGGGGATTACGGCGAGGAAATGGGAGACGCGATATCGCTGCAGGGCGTTTCCAAATTTCCAGTCAGGGTGAAGTGTGCAACACTCGCATGGCACACGCTTGAAGAATCATTTGCCAAAACGAATAACGGGGAGAACAAATAATCCGTCCGGCCCGCGAATCCGATCGGGCGTGTTTTCTGAAGTTGAAGTGCATGGGGTGTGATGGTTAGATTCAATTATCATGACGTTGGTCGATTCCGTGAAGAGGAATAAGCTGGAGGCTTGATGCGGTGGGAAAACTGATCTTCTGGGATGTAGACACGCAGTATGACTTCATGATGCCGGACGGGAAGCTGTACGTACCTGGGGCCGAAACTTTGGCAGACAACCTGTCAAGCCTGACACTTTACGCGCGCTCGCATGGGATACAAATCTGCGGATCCGTGGATTATCATCTTGAGAGCGATCCCGAAATTTCAGATAACCCCGACTACCACGAAACCTTTCCGCCGCACTGTCTTCAAGGCACTTCCGGTCAGGAAAAGGTTCCTGCCACGAAGCCCCTCAACCCGCTGTGGGTCGACAATTCTAAATATCCATCAGGTCGTCTGAAGGAACTGGTTGCGGGTCATCGCGGTGAAATAATTTTCCGGAAGCAGAGATTCGATGTCTTTTCAAATCCGAATGTCCTGGAGTTTCTTGAAATCCTCAGACCTGCAGATATAGTTGTTTATGGTGTTGCTCTCGATGTTTGTGATGCGCATGCGATCGAAGGCTTTCTCGGCCTCGGTCGTTATAAGATCTATCTCGTGAAAGATGCGGCAAAGGCAATTTATGAGGAGAAAGGAGAAGAGTTGCTCCGGAAGTGGGCTGCAAGAGGAGTGACTCTGTTGAAGACGTCCGATGTGGTGAGAGGAATTCCCATGGATGAAGTCGGGAGCCGGCTTTGATTTTCCGGGAGACATATCCGGCTGCGAGTCAATTTTGCAAACACCCAAATAAACGCGACAATTCAGCGACGTGCCGCCTTCAAGCTTTGCGCGCCGTCATACGAAGTTCCCATCCTAATTGAAAGGGATAATTATGGAATATCGAATTGAGAAAGACTCACTGGGCGAGCTCAAAGTTCCGGTTGACGCCTATTATGGAGTACAGGTTCAACGTGCGGTCGACAATTTTCCCATCAGCGGTCTGAAACCTCATCCGGACTGGGTGAAGGCGACCGTGCTGGTGAAGAAAGCGGCCGCGATCGTCAATGGCAAACTGAAGCTTCTCGACAAGAAGAAGGCCGGTGCGATCATCAAGGCGTGCGATGAGGTGCTCGATGGAAAGTTCGCCGACCAGTTCGTCGTCGATGTCTTCCAGGCCGGGGCAGGGACGTCTCACAACATGAATGCGAACGAGATGCTTGCCAATCGCGCGATAGAAATACTGGGCGGAAAGCGCGGCGACTATTCGGTGATAAGCCCGAACGATGACGTTAACATGGCGCAGTCAACGAACGACGTCATCCCCGCCGTCATCCGTGTCTCCGCGATCCTCCTTGTCGACAAGCTCGTTCCTGTGCTCGATAAGCTTCAGAAGTCTTTCGGAAAGAAGGCGAAGGAATTCGATCATGTCATAAAGTCCGGCAGAACACATCTTCAGGACGCTACTCCGATCAGGCTCGGTCAGGAGTTTTCCGGATACGCCGCGTGTGTTCAGGGACATATAGAGAGAATTAAAAAGGTGCGCGAAGAGCTGACATACCTCGGAATTGGAGGAACGGCTGTCGGGACCGGTGTGAACTCAGATCCGAAATACAGAGTGATGATGCCGAAAGAGCTTGCAAACCTTACGGGCGTCTCCTTCAAGCAGTCGAAGAATTATTTCGAGGCGATGCAAAGCATGGCGGGCGCGACCGCCTTGAGCGGGGCGATCCGCAACCTCGCGCTGGACATGACGAGGATAGCGAACGACCTCCGCCTCCTCAGCAGCGGACCGCGCACCGGTTTTGCCGAGGTCAGACTTCCCGCCGTGCAGCCCGGCTCTTCCATCATGCCGGGGAAGGTCAACCCCAGTATACTCGAGATGGTCAACATGGTATCGTTTCAGGTCATTGGTCTCGACACGGCGGTCGCTTATGCCGCGCAGGCGGGGCAGCTGGAACTTAACGTGATGATGCCGGTCATAGGCTTCAACCTTACGTTTGCGCTGGAAATTTACAGGAACGCCATGGATGTACTTCGCGTCAAGTGTGTCGACGGCATCGAAGCCGATGAGGCGGTCTGCAGGGAATTTGCCGAAAAGAGCGTCAGCATCGTGACGGCGCTTACTCCGCACATAGGCTATCTCAAGGCAGCCGAGGTTGTAAAGGAGGCAGTTTCGAAGAACAAGACTGTCAGGGCTGTACTCATGGAGAAAAAACTTGTCGATGAGAAGCTTCTCAACAATATTCTCGATGCGTACAAACTGACTGAAGTCGGAAGGCACTAGCATTTGGAAGGCGGCCGTCACCCCGGAGGCGACGGCCACCTCTAAAAAGAAAAGTCCGCCCGGGGCGGACTTTTTTCTCTAGGGGCATTGGAAGAGAGAAGATTAATCCTTCTTCGTCTCTTTCTTCTTCATCGTCATCTTAGACTTCATCTCATGTTTCTTTGCCATCTTCTTTGAAGTCATCTCGTGCTTCTTCGTGCTGCCCTTCTTCGTCCATTTCGCCTTCTTGCTCCAGCGGGCTTTGCTGGTCTTTTTCACCATCTTCTTTTCCATCTTCATGCTTTTGCCGTGAGATACCGTCTTCTTTTCGGTTTTCTTCGACATCTCCGTCTTGGTTTCCTTCTTCACCTGCTTTTTGGCCGGCTGGGCGCTGACCGATCCGAAGGCCACGATAGAAGCAAGAAGCATCACTAAAGCCAGTTTTTTCATGGTACTTCACCTCCTTTTAATTTGTATGTTTGTAAACATACTCCACGGGTCCTGTGGGAGGCAATGAAATGCAGATTAAAAAATATTAATCGGTGGGGCCGGAGATGGCCGGGAGGACAACCGTGAACCTGCTTCCCGATCCGACACGGCTTTCCGCAAGGAGCCTTCCGCCATGCGCCTCGGCGACCCATTTCGAAATGGACAACCCCAGCCCGAGGCCGTCGGGGAGCCTGCTCCTGCTTTTGTCGACCCTGTAAAAACGGTCAAAAATCTTCTTCAGATCCTTCGGCGATATCCCGATTCCCGTGTCTTCCACACTGAAGCTGGCTTCGCCGTCTTGCTTCTCCAGCGAAAGCGTTATCTTGCCTCCCGCAGGCGTATACTTGATCGCGTTGTCCACCAGGTTCAACATCAGCTGGCGTAGCCGTACCGAGTCCCCCATGACCGTGGCCTCGTCCAGTTTTCTGATTGAGACGCTTATCTTCTTCTGCTCTGCCAGTATATCGGCATCTTCGCG
>JAJYJD010000044.1 GCA_021789755.1 Bacteroidota bacterium | reverse complement strand
CTGCGACACGCTCTTGGTTTTGTTTCGAGCAATGTCGATTCCTGCCTCCTTCATTACCTGGATAGCCTTTGGGTGAACAATTCTCGCCGGCGCGGTACCGGCCGAAAAAACCTCAAGCTCATTATCGAGCGATTTAAGGAAACCTTCTGCCATCTGGCTGCGGCATGAATTCCCGGTGCACAGAACGAGTATTCGCTTCTTCATCATCACCTCCGCAAGACGTTCAGTAAATGAAATTGAACAGATACCCTACGATTATAATCCCGGCCGCAACTACCCCGACGAAAACGGCGATCAGCTGCAATTTCAGGACTTTGCGCAGGATGATTGTCTCCGGAAACGACAACCCGACCACAGCCATCATGAAAGCGAGCGCGGTGCCGAGAGACGCGCCCTTCTCGAGGAGCGCCTGCACTATCGGAATGATGCCGGCCGCGTTTGAGTACAATGGGACTCCGACGATCACCGCCGCAGGCACGGCCCACCATGCAGACTTACCCATGAAGCTGGCCATGAAATCCTGAGGAACGTAGCCGTGAATTCCCGCGCCCACAGCAATCCCTGCCAGGACGTACGGCCACACTCTTCCCACTATATCTCTGACTGCGGTGAACCCGTACCGTATCCTGTCATCGAAGTCTTTCCTCCCCTCCGCCATCGGGTCCGCAGCTTTCACGGAATACACCCACTCCTCGACATACCGCTCCAGCTTCAGCTTCCCTATGACAAATCCGGCGGCGATCGCGATGAACAAACCGGTCGAAACGTATATAAGAGCCGTTCTCCATCCAAACAGTCCAAACAGGAGCACCGCCGCGACTTCGTTTATCATCGGCGCTGCGATGAGAAACGAGAATGTCGCACCAAGCGGAACTCCCGCCTCGATGAAGCCTATGAAAAGCGGGACTGCCGAGCAAGAGCAGAACGGAGTGACTATCCCGAGAGTGCCTCCCATGACATTGCCGACAAGAGGTGATCTTTTCGCAAGCAATCGTCGCGTCTTCTCCGGCGAGAAATAACTTCTCACAATCCCGATCACGAAAACCACGATAAGGAGGAGAAGAAGTACCTTGGGCGCTTCAAAGACGAAGAAGCTAACCGTACCCGCCAAACGGCTTCCGTGTTCGAGCGGCAGGAGGGAGACGACGAAATCAGCCGACGGCTGAAGGAACCAATACAGGATCGACACCGCAGCGACGAAGGCAAGAGCATCCCGCCGTAATTTTGTTCTCAGCATCAGACGCTTCCCATGTTTGCGGTGATCAGGGATTTTATCTCTTCCAGTTTCGGTACGTTCCCGGCAGAAACGACTTTTTCGTCTATGACGAGGCCGGGCGTATGCATTATTCCGTACGCCGCGATCTCCCTGAAATCACGCACCTCGACGATTTCCGCCGACAAATTCATCTCTTCCAAAGCCTGCTGAGCACGACGCTCCAATGTTTTGCAGTTGGGACATCCGGAACCAAGTATTTTGATGATCATTTTTCAGCCCTCAGATTTGAAGTTGGAATTTCCGGTGAGCGTATGCCGCTCTCAAACCCGGCAAATCTTGTTTCTGTCGACGCGGTCTACCGACTTAGTATCTTTGAGAACCGTCTCGTCATCGAGCAACGACGATTTCAAAGCGGAGATTATAGCCCGGACGAATTGGCTTTCCGACTTCACGTTGAGGCTGTAGTTTACCCACCTCGCTTCTTTCGTCTGCGTGACGAGTCCCGCGTCGTGCAGGATTGAAAGATGCTTTGAGACCGTTGAGTTCGAGAGTGCGAGCACTTCCCTGACTTCACAGACGCAAAGCTCTCTTTGCTCGAGCATCTTTACGATCCGGAGTCGATTCGGGTCGGCCAGGGCGCGGAAGACTTTTACAATCTGTCTGTCCATTTTCCTTAATCCTTTATTTCGTCAATCGACGAAATGTAATCCCGGCAATCATGAATTTCAAGACAAGAAAGCCGTTTTGACGGCCTGCCGGAGGCCTGATACCATTATTCGTAAATTGATTTTCAGGCACCCTGCGGTTATATTTTTTTCCTGAAGCGGCAAAACCTCCGAGTCTCCGATATTATCGAGGGCTTCACGGCAGGAGGGACAGGATTATCACCGGAGCCTCAGAGGGTATCACTAAATGCAGTCTTGCCGCGCAACAGTTTTAAACCAACCCCGTCAAAGAGAGTTCTTTCGGGGCAACTTTGTTCGAGAGGAAGTTTTCCTAATATGCCAATAATGACTAGAATGCGGGACAATATGCCCGCGATCTTGGTTGGTCTTGCAATTCTCTTCATCGCAATGATCGTCTTCGAGTGGGGCATGGATATTACCGGCCGGCAAGGACAACAATATACGGGCAACATAGTCGGAAAGGTGAACGGGCAGGAGATAACCTATCAGGAATTCGAAAAGGACCTTCAGAACTCGATAGACCAGTACAAGGCCTCGACCAAGCAGGACCCCGACGACAAGACAATGCAGGAACTTCGCGACCAGGTCTGGCAGGGACTCGTCAACCAGATCCTGGTAGATCAGGCGGCACGGAGACTCGGCATTTTCGTCACCGACCAGGAAGTAGTCAATTGGGTCACGCAGAATCCGGAGACACTGCCGGACGCAATAAAGAGAAACTTTGAGGACTCAACGGGACAGCTGAACCGTCAAATCCTGCAGGAAGCTCTCGCTTCCAACCAGCCGCAGGTGCAGGAATTCTGGCGGAACGTTCAGACTTACCTGAAAGAACAACGTCTGCAGGAGAAGTTGACGAGCAGGCTCTTCGCCGCGGTCAGAATCCCGGAGGAAGAGCTGAGCATGCAATTCGCGAGACAGAACCAGAAGCTCGACGCCGGATATGTCCAGTTCCCTCCCGCGATCCTGTTCCCGGATTCATCGATCAAGGTCTCGCAATCGGAGATGAGAGATTATTACTCTTCTCACCAGGATGACTTCAGGACGCATGCGACAAGAACCCTTAAATATGTCATGTTCCCTCTCAGCCCCTCTCGCGACGATTCGTCGTACGTGAAGAGCGAGATGGACCGCGTCACCCTGCTGGCAAAAAGCGGGACGAATTTTCTCGACCTTGTGAAAGAATACTCCGAGACACCTTACAACGACAACTTTGTTAGTCACGGCCAGATGGACCCCGCCGTTGAGACGGCAGCCTTCGGTGCAAAGAAAGGTGAGGTCGTCGGACCATTCCTCGCATCAGACGGATATCATCTGATAAAGGTCATCGACCAGCAGAACGGCAAGAACGAATACGTGCATGCCGCGCATATACTCATCCCCGTTCCCCCCGGCCCCGACTCTGTTTCAGCATATAAGCTGGCCGACACTATTATTAAAGAAGCTCGGTCAGGCGCCAACTTCGCTGCGCTCGCAATGGAGTACTCCCAGGATCCGGGTTCAGCCCGCAACGGCGGCGACCTCGGATGGTTCGGAAGAGGCGCGATGGTGAAACCGTTTGAAGATGCCGCCTTCCGCGGAAAAGTAGGTCAGGTAATCGGACCCGTGAGAACGCAGTTCGGTTTGCATATAATAAAAGTACTCGGGAAAGACAGCCGCGAGCTTAAGGTGGCGGATATCAAGATGAGCATAAAAGTCTCGCAGCAGACCAAGGACGATCTGAAGCAGCACGCTGAAGATTTCATTTATATCGCCAAGCAGGACGGCTTCGCCGCCGCCGCGAACACAATAAGAGCACAGGTTAACCAGACTCCTCCTTTCGTTAAAGGAAATTTCGTCCCTACCATCGGAAGCAATAAGAATCTGGCCGACTGGGCATTCGACGGATCTCTCGGAGACGTAAGCGAGATAACAACTCTCCCGCAGGGATACGGCGTTTTCATGATCAGCGAAATCACGGACGCGTCGGTCACGCCCTTCGATAAAGTGGCAAACCAAATCAAGTCTACGATAATAAGAAAAAAACAGTTCGACAAGGCGATCACCTACGCCAACGAGCTGGAGAAGAAGCTCACGGCGGGAGACAGTCTCAAGGTACTCCCGCAGTTTGACTCAAGGCTGCATTATAACGTAACCGGCCAGTTCGGTCTTGCCGGCTACATACCCGGAGTCGGCAGAGACTACGCGTTCATGACCGGGGCGGCTAAACTGAATGTCGGCCAGATTTCGCCCGCGATCAAAGGCACGGCAGGAGTCTACGTCATACAACTTCTGAGCAAGACTCCGTTCGACTCGACGACGTTCAAGATCCAGCGTTTGACCCTGATGCAGCAGCTGATGCAAAGGGAGAAGGCAAGCATTGTCAACGATTGGCTGCAGAATCTCAAAGAGACCGCTTCGATAGAGGACAATCGCTCGAAGATCTTCAGGCAGGATTGAACTTCACACCCATCCGGATTGCGGTGGGTTCAAAATAACGCCAGCTTCATCAAGACTGCGGCACAAGAGAAATGGATTCCCGAACTGCCGCAGTCTTTTTTATGTATGTTGCGTTCAAGCGGTTCTGCGAATTTCCCTCAACAGAACGATGACTCAGAACCCTTTAGTTGAGACATTCAGACCTGCAGTAGGAAAATCACGCATGGGTTTAACATCCCTGACAAAAAGTGGGTCATGAAAAGTGACCGGCCGCGGTTTAGAGTTCCCTTAGAACATCTTCTTCACTTCATTTAAAAAGCATTCCTTAACGGCATCCCATGCAATTGGCAGGAGGATGTCGGGCACTGGGTCGCGCTCCGCGTCAGAGAAAAACACCAAGGACTTAAGAGGAAAGAGGTCCCGTAACGTCCTGGCATAAGTGTCCATACTGTCAATACCCACCTTGAAAGGATTTACGAGAAGTTGCACGTACACTATGAAGCCGAAGTGGTTGCAAAGATGATTGAAGGGCGTCTGTTAGCAGACGATCGCACTGTGAAGGCATAATTTCTAATGATTTTGGGTACCAGTATTTTGACCGATTGCGCGCGCAAAAGAAGTGCTGTAAATTAATGCTGAAGAGTCGCAAGACTTGCTAAGGACGGGGCGCGAGGCGAAGTATGAAAGGGAAGAAATTTCCGGCAAAACCAGGAGCCCTAGAATTCCCCTTTCGAGGTCACGGGAAAGAAGTCGTCTTCGAATTGTGCTAAGATCAATTGAGATGAAAAATTGAAGAAACAAATGAAGCACAACCAGTCTGTGTTTCTCTTGCTTTTTGGGATGAGCTTATTTGCTGGCTGCAACAATCTGGTGGGACCGGGTAATCATCCTATATGGACTCAAGAGGAATTACAGAGCTTGGAGATTCGGGGGGTGTGTGCAACAGGCGATGTTATTATCGCGGCCGCTTATCGACCTAACACATCGTATGCCTACCTTTTTCGATCCGCGGATAACGGAGCTACATGGGCCATGGTGGATTCCTTTGGCGTCGACAACCATTCTCCTGGCCTGAGTCTATGGATATATCCCTCTTTTGCTTTCCTGGTTTACGGCGCGGATATCTTTGCTGGAATTGGCGGAGGAATAAACAGGGGCAATATATACCTCTCGACAGACAATGGGATTACTTGGAATGACAAGGGAATAGACTGGCCTGAAACGGGCGAGAACCAGTCTGAAAACATCAACTCCTTCTGCGCAGTAGGCCAAGACATTTTCGCCGGAACATTCCATGGGATATTTCTCTCAACAGATCATGCCGCAACTTGGAAAGCTGCAAATACAGAACTCGTGTCGCCAGTTGAAGGCGTCTCATCTGTCGGGGGGGATTTGTTCGCCTGCACAGAAGGGAATGGAATCTTTGCTTCTGCCGATGATGGCTCAACTTGGGTCAGAACGGACACTGTCAATTATATTTTTGTGTCGCTGACAGCGATTGGAGATGATATATTTGCCGGCGCATTCCAGTTTTACGAAAAGCCGTCAACAGGAGGAGTCTTCCGATCCACAAACAATGGCGCAACCTGGTTCCATTCAGATTCTGGACTAACGAACCACGAACTCAATACTCTAATAGTTAGTGGTGCAAATCTCTATGCTGGAACAAATTCGGGAACTTTTGTCTCAACTAATCTGGGAGCAAGTTGGACGTTTAATTCTAATAATTCAGCCTCAGATTCAATGGCTGTTCTAGCACTCGCAGTCAGTAGTTCAAGTCTGATAGAAGGTACCCTACACGGCGTATGGGTCTATCCATTATCACAATTGGCAGGAGTCAAGAGTGAAACAAATCGCAACCAACAACAAAGGAAAGGAGGATGACATACCAAGGGTTATATAACCATGGAGGGCGTTCCAGCGACTCCCACAGTGAAAAAGCAAATAGAGGGCATTGACCTTTACCTAACTTTACCGGGAAGGGACATTACCTTTTTATATGCCACCATTAAATGTCTATGTCGTGGTTGTATATATTCAGCGGCTCCAATCCGATCGGCGTTTCAACCAGATGTTGTGTATACGGATACAGATATGCCTTGAAATGGTCGAGGTACGACGGCTCCAGAAGATTAGTATCCCGGCTTGTTACGGTGCCGCTCTGTGCAAGGACTATTATCGAGTTGCCGGTCGAGTCCAATGGCAGACCATCCGGAACGATAGCCAGATACGGATTGCTTCCCACGACGGTTGCTGACGAACCCATTTTGCCACTGGAATTGTAAAAGGATACATATTGTGATCCAGTTGCAATCGTATATGTCACCGCATCCGAGTCGGGTGTCCACATAGTTCCCGAGCAATTGTCGATGCCTTGCAGCTCTAAACCCGCACTCCCTCCACTCCCCGAAGGTCCACCGGGTATGAAATTCAACCCGCCGGCCGGGAAAACATAAAACTTGAACCCGGAATAGTACGTAGTTGTGAACTGGATGAAGTTTCCGAGTCCCGGCAATACGGTATAGCAGCACCCGCTGTATGGTGCCAACGTGGCTGATGCGCTATCCACGATGGAATCGTCTTGAAAGAGCCTGTAACTCACATGCATGTCCGGCCCCTGTCCGTATGCCTCGTTAACCTGAGGCTCAAACGCGTACATACCCGCCGGTGCGGATGTGATGTTTATGATGATCGAGCCGCCTGAACCGTACACAGTGGAATCAGAGCACGGTCTTAACAAATAAACCCTTGCACCGTAAGGGGTGTCCCAATAAAACTCGAAACGAATGGTGTGTGTGCTGGCACCGCCCACCGACAACGCCGCCTTCGGCTGCACAGGGAAAATCGGGACGGTTTCCTGTATATGCACCTGTGCGAATGCCGTTGTCAGGCAAATACTGAATAAGAGAACCGACACCGGCCACCAAGCGACACTTACCCTCCGGAGCCTTCCTGCGTTGCCCATGTCGTGCTACTCCTTGATATGTCGTTAGCCTAAACTATGAACGAGCTGAATGGAAGTCAATCAGGATCGCTCGCTGGATTTCTTCCTGTGCGGAAGATCAAAGGCAGGCGTTTTGGTGGAAACTCTTCAACGGCTCTCCCCGGCAGGCTACGAACTCCAGCGGCTAAGAGTATAAAGGAACCATCTTACACAGGGAGAGTGTGACTCTTCGGGCAAAACTCGAACCTGTATCCCATCCGTTGACGCACGAGCGACCACCGAAAGGCGGTTGAACTCACAACTTACCTTGAAATCGTTTCCTCGCGCGTCGCGCCTACAGAGACAACCTTAACAGGAGTCTCCAGGTATTTTTCGATGAACTCGATGTAGGACCTGCAGTTGTGGGGAAGCTGCGAGTAAGACCTCGCGCCGGCAATCTCCGTTTTCCATCCCGGCAGCGTCTCGTACACGGGCTCGATGTCCTCGATCGTGCAGAGGTCGAGCGGAAAAGATTTCAGAGGTTTATCTTTGTACTTGTATCCGGTGCAGACTTTTATCTTCTCGAAACTATCGAGGACATCTAGCTTTGTCAGCGCAAGCTCCTCGATCCCGTTCACCATCACGGAATATTTCAGGCTGAAGAGATCGAGCCAACCGCATCTGCGCGGCCGGCCGGTGGTCGCTCCGTATTCCCCTCCGACCTTCCTCAGCGTCTCACCGATATCGTTAAGTTCTTCCGTCGGAAACGGGCCGTTTCCGACCCTCGTAGTATATGCCTTCGATACGCCGGTAATGGAATCGACCGCAGTCGGAGGTATTCCCAGCCCGGTGCACGCCCCGCCGCTTGTCGGGTTGGACGATGTCACGTAGGGATAAGTTCCGAAATCCACATCGAGCATGGCTCCCTGCGCCCCTTCAGCCAAGACGCTTTTCCCTTCCTTCAGCGCCTGGTTCAGATACAGGGACGTATCCGTGATGAATTCATCCAGGAGCTTGTCGTACTGCAGATACTTCTCGACTATTTCTTCGACATTGATTTCCGATGAGTGATAGATCTTGCTGAGAAGCTGGTTCTTGTCTTCAATGTTCGACCGGATTTTCTTGACCAGGACATCGCGATGGAGCAAGTCGACGATCTTCACGCCGACGCGCGCAAACTTGTCAATGTAAGCCGGGCCGATTCCCCTACCGGTAGTCCCGATCCTGGAGGCGCCTTGTTCTTTGAGGGAGTCGATGAGTTTATGGTAGGGCATTATGAGATGCGCATTGTGGGAAATGAAAAGTCTTCCCCGCACCTTTATATTGAGCGATTCGAGGAATGCAACTTCATCGAGGAACGCCTGCGGGTCGAGAACCACCCCGTTCCCGATGACGCATACTACTCCCGGGTGTAATATACCCGAGGGTATTAAGTGGAGAACATACGTTTTGCCTCCGACGACGACGGTGTGCCCGGCGTTGGCGCCGCCCTGATACCGCGCTACTATGGAGACATTTTCGCTAAGCAGGTCGACGATCTTTCCCTTACCTTCATCGCCCCACTGTGCACCTACGATAATTTTAACGGACATCAGAACAAAGAATTCTAAATTTTAAATGTTGAATTTTGAATTATCGACTTGCCGCAGGTTTCTCCGGGGAAATTGGAAGCCGGGGACCGCTTTTACGCGAGATTCTTTACGGCTTCATCGACCGAATTGTACAATTTGAATATCTGATTGAGCTTCGTGATCTTGAGGAGGTCAAGGACGCGAGAGCTCACGTTTGCGACCTTCAGGTCACCGCCCGCCTGGCGCACCACATTAAGACTGGCAATCAGAATCCCGAGCCCGCTGCTGTTGATATGTTCGACGGAGCCCATGTCTATTACAAACTTCTTCTTGCCGCCGTCGACAAGCTTTCGCACTTCGTCGTTCAAACTCATGGCGTCCGGCCCGCCGACGATGTTCCCCTCAATTTCAAAGAGAACGATGCCGCCGCTAAGCTCTTTTTGCCGCAACTTCATAAGGTCTCTCGATTTCGAGTACTGGTGACTGTTTTGCTTCCAGCGCGAGGTTGGCTTTCTTTATGTAAACATTATAGTCAACGACGATTGCGGACGCGACGTAGATGGAAGAATACGTTCCGGTAACTACACCGACCAGCATGGCAAATGCAAATCCTCTCGTAACTTCTCCGCCGAAAATCAACAGCGCAAGCAGAACCGCAAATGCGGTGCCCGAAGTGATGATGGTACGGCTCAGCGTGTCGTTAATGCTTCGGTTCATCACCCGGATCAGGTTCTCACCTTTATATATCTTCAGATTTTCCCGAATCCTGTCGAAGATTACAACCGTGTCGTTCATGGAATATGCGACAAGTGTCAGAAACGCAGCCACCATGGTCTGATCGATCTGCAGATTCAACCACGGTATCAGCCAGCCGCATATCGCCACGGCACCGAGCGTTATAAGCACGTCGTGGAACAACGCGATCACCGCGCCGACTGCGTAGATGAACTGGAACCGGAGCGTCACATAAATCAGAATTGCGATCAGCCCGTAAAATATTGCCATGACCGCGTCCCGCCTGAGTTCCTGTCCGATCTCCGGACCGATCTTGTTGTCCTGAAGAAGCAGTATCTGTGTGTTGGGCAGGCTGCTTTTGAGCTGGTCCATAATCTGCGTATCGGTATTCGCTCCCTGCTCTGAAGCCTTCACGCGGATCAACAGCTGGTTTGCGGCTCCAAAAGTTTTTATCTCCGCGTCGCCATGTCCAATCTTATCAAGCGCACTGCGGACTTCGGAGATGCGGGCTACGGGGTTGAACTCAAGCGTCAATTCAGTTCCGCCTATAAAATCAATTCCGTAATTCAACCCACGTATCGCGATCGTGATCAGCCCGACAAGTATGAGGCTGGCAGAAACCGTGTACCAGATATGCCGCTTGCCGATGAAGTCGACACTAGTTCTCGGGAAAAAGCGCATTTATCTTCTCTCTAATTTAAAATTCTCAATTAAAAGTTCGCAATTAAAAATCACCCGAAGTTGATGCTCGTCGCGCCGCGCTCGACCATGATATCGAAGATGACACGCGTTATGACTATTGCGCTGAAAAGACTTGCCACGATACCTATCATAAGCGTAAGAGCGAAGCCTTGTACCGGTCCGGTGCCGAATTGATAGAGAATTGCTCCGGTGAACAGGGAAATAATATTGGCATCAAATATCGCGGTGAATGCCTTAGAGTAGCCCTGATCGATGGAGGCCCGCAGTGTCTTACCGGTCGTCATCTCCTCACGGATACGTTCATAAATGAGCACGTTTGCGTCGACTGCCACAGCAAACGTCAGGATCATACCCGCTATCCCGGGCAACGTCAGCGTCGCGTGAAATCCTGCAAGGACTCCGAGGATGAACAAAATATTCAGAAGCAACGCCAGGTCTGCCGTGACACCGCCGGTACGGTAGTAAAGCGCCATGAACAGAATAATGATTCCCAGACCTATAATACCAGACGTAACTCCGTTCCTGATCGAGTCTTCACCGAGTGAAGGGCCGACATTCTTCTCCTCGACGATGTCCACGGGCGCGGGGAGCGCACCGGCGCGGAGAACAATAGCCAGAAGGTTCGCCTCGTCCATGTTCGCCATGCCTTCAATCTGGGAGCTTCCTCCGGTAATCTTCGAACGCACAACGGGTGCCGAGTAGACGGCGTTGTCAAGAACAATTGCCACTCTCTTTCCGATATTCGCGCCGGTGATTTGTGCCCATTCGCGCGAACCCTCGGAATTCATTTTCATCGTGACAATCGGGGAATTGGTCGTCGGATCGATCTGGGCCTGAGCATCTGTCACGACGCTCCCGGTAAGTTCGGCCGTCTTATTGACGACGTACAAGCCGTAATACTTCTCTCCCTGCGCAGTCACAAGAGGTTTCGCGCTGAAGAGGAATTCGAAATCCGAAGGAATGATCCGCTTGACGTCTTCGCGTTCGAGTGTCCGCTGAAACTCGTCTTTCTGACTCTCGGCGACATAAGCATCGCCGGTTTGCGAATTGACTCTAACCAGAGCGAAGAAGGGGTGTTTCTTCGCAAATTCGGCGGGAGTCATCGTGGTGTCCGATGCCGACGTAGTATCCGACTGTGATAGCGAATCGGCTTTCCCTGCCATCACATTGTCGATTGCCTGGAAAACCTTGACGACGAGGTCCTCGGGCTTCAACAGTTTGAATTCAAGGAGCGCGGTTCCCTGGAGAAGTTCCCTGACTTCGGTTTCGTTGCTCACGCCCGGGAGTTCGACGATGAACCTCGTGCTCCCCTGTTTCTGTATGGACGGCTCAGAGACTCCGTACTGGTCGACGCGGTTTCTTACAATCTCCATGGCGCGGTCGACGGCTGTCTTAGTCTGGTCGGAAAGGTAAGACATTACCTTACTATTGTCGTCCCTGATGTCGCCGTAATAACGGCTGAGCCTGATACCGCGCTGCGTGAAAGCCTGGCCCAGCACCGCCAACGGATCGGCGTTAGTGGCCTTCACCTGCGCCTCGACCTGTTTCATTATGTCGTTAAACGTCTGGTCTTTGTTTTTTGCCATGGCGTCGAGCATTTTCAACACGTTGACCTGCAGAACGATGTGCATGCCGCCCTGTAAATCCAGACCGAGTTTTATCTGCTTGAGTTTAGCATCGGTAATTTCCTTGGCGTTCGCGTCATAGTAACTAACGCTGTCAGCGGAGTAAGCCTGGTCGAGGCTGTCCACAAACGCCTGCTTGAGCGAGTCCGACATCTGGGGAAGTGGGTGGGACTGCAGGTATGCATCAAGTTTGGCCTGCCCGGACAATTCACTCAGATGCTTTTGGTAAGTCGCACTCTCGTATGTGGGATAGAGATAGTAAATCGCCAGCGCAATTGCAGCGACAATGAGGATGATCCTAAAGCGATTCTTTCGCAAAAAATTCCTCCGGAGTTTGAAATTAAAAATCCCGAACGGGCCGGGAGCTTACCCCGTATCGCGGGGGGATGCCGGGCAGCACAGAAGCTGAAATGGTCGGCAAAACCGCAGTCAATATATCAAGCAGGGCGGTGAAAATCAATTTACGAGAAACTCCGGTGGCGGGCTACTTCAAGATTTTTGCACACCGAGTACACTGAAAAAGGCACGGATTCTCACTGATACATCGATTAATAATTATCTGATCCGGGGTTATCTCGTTTTTTCCCGCGTTGTCTGTGTGCTGATGTTTCGATTCAAAATAGCCCGCTACCGAAACTTTCATGACGCACAGCGTTTAGGCAGTCACACCGGCCTTTCTTGTTTTATGCCCGCCAATTCCGTCCAAATCGCCTCCGGATTCCGGACGCGCCGCAGATAATCTCTCCACTGCCGACATCAGTAAGGCTCCCAAATCTTACAGATTTTTTGAGCGAATATGACATTTCTATGACAATGCTTTGAGGCCGATGCGTTTAGATTTGACTCGAAGAATCAGGAGACTGCCAAATGAACTACTTCACTCTGTCAAAGAAATCATCGATCGCATACCTGTTGGTCTCACTTCTCTTGGTCGGAGGATGCGCGAGTAATAGGGTAAATCGGCAGACCTACAGACCCGCGGAAGCCCGAAAAGTAGATAAGGCGTCGCAGTTCCTGAAAGTCCATATGTCGAACGGATATGTATATGTGCTGAATAGCTGGGAGATAGACGATACCGCTGGAGTCAAGGGGGATGGCAAGCTTTTCGACTACAACCGCGACCTGGTGAAGGAAGGCAGTTTCCAAATCCCCTTCAGGGACGTCTCCCTGTTCGAGACAAATGAAGTCAATCCACCTCCCCAGATTGTGGCAATGTCGCTCGTGACGGGTGTCTCCGTTGCATTGACTCTCTATTGCATAGCTAATCCAAAAGCATGCTTTGGTTCGTGCCCCACATTCTATGTCTGGGACGGCAAGCGTATGCAAGTACAGGCAGAGGGCTTTTCTGCCAGCATAGCTCCTGCCCTCGAAGAGAGGGATATCGACGCCCTCTATCTGGCGAGGCCAACTAACAGAGATCTGGAAATGTGGGTGACAAATGAAGCACTGGAGACTCATGTAATCAGGTATGCTGCACTTCTGCTTGCAAGGCGAACGGAGAACGGGAGAGTCTTCGTTACACCGTCGGGAGAATTTTACCAGACGGACAGTATCAGTGGACCCGCCACGGCGACCGCCGAAGAGGGTGATTGTCTTGGAAAACTATCTGCAGTCGACGGGAACGAATATTTCAGCACCGCGGACTCAGCGAACCTCGCCTCAACGGAGGAAATACAGCTCCGGTTCGACCGGGTGCCTGGAGGGAACCTGGGTCTTGTGCTCGGCTACCGGCAAACGCTCCTGACGACTTTTCTTTTCTACCAGGAGCTGGCGTATATGGGAAACTCGGTCGGATACTGGATCGCGGGGTTGCAGCAGGACAAACTCGGTTTCGCGAAGGCAGTCAAATCCCAATTGTGGGGAGCACTCGGTGCTGTTGAAGTGCTGGTACAGGACAAGGACGGCAGGTGGATTAAAGAAGGAGAAGTGTCTGAGGTCGGTCCGATCGCAACCAACGTTGAGATGATCCCGTTGAACATAGCCCTGCCAGAATCTGCAAAGATAAAGTTGAGACTGACGCGCGGCCTGTGGAGGTTGGATTACGCTGCTCTCGCCAGAATCACGGCCAGAGTCGAACCCGAGCGGATTCTTCCAAAAAGCGTAGTCAGAGGAGACTCGATCGTTGATAATAAAGCGAAGGAGGAGATGTCAGGCATCGCGGGTCCGTTAGTTACCCTCCCGGGCGACAAGTATTCCGTCATCTATCGATTGCCGGAGGATTATCGGAACTACGAACTCTTCCTCGATACGAAGGGATATTACCTGGAATGGATGCGGAAAGAGTGGGCAGATGAAGAGAATGCCGGCATGGCTTTGATGATGTTCTCGAATCCCGGGAAGTATCTCAGGATACTTGCACCGGAATTCAAGAAGATCGAACCGCAAATCGAACGAAGCTTCTGGAGCAGCAAATATGTCGAACACTAACCTTCCCGCGCTGAAATTGCTCCTCGTGGCAGCAATCGCAATATTTTCCGGGTGTGCTTCTGTCCAGGCGCCGAGCGGCTACTTGCCCGGCGCTTCAGAGACACAATGGGACGTTTACGGAGGTTGGATCACGGTAGCGTACTCGGACAGCGGCACGATCAATACTGCAGACGGTGAATTCATTGGCTTTCAGGACAGCGTGGTATATGTGCTGACTAAATCTGAACCGGTCTCAATCAGGTGTGAAGACGTCAGGTCAGCGAGCTTTGATATCTATTCGAAGAAAACCTGGCTCTTCGCCGGATGGACGCTGCTCGGGTCGGTATCCGTCTTGTCGCACGGTTATTACGCGGTGCTCTCTCTTCCGCTCTGGCTCCTGACGGGGATACCATCCACCATATCAGAATCATTAGATGGACGTTATGCTGAGAATACACCTACGATTTACTGGTGGCAGTCAATCAGCAAATTCTCCCGCTTTCCTCAGGGGATTCCAAAACAAGTTGACTTAAGGGAGCTGAAGCTCAAGAGATTTTCGTTATGACAGCGTCGAAAATTGCGCCGCTTCCTGCCGTATTGACATCCGCCGGGTGCCGGTGTCAGAGCGAAGCGCTGCCGATTACATTAACGCCTCTCGGTGGGCGGCGATCGGTGTTGCGGCGGATGCATATAACCCGACACAGCAGGTTAATATCAGCTTCATTTTAGCCTTTCATTCCCCCAAGAAATTCTACGGCTTGCGCGGTATGCTTACTACAATCCCCGTCCACCTGGAGAACTGTTCCGGTCAGCAAGCAATTTCAGTCAGGCTATCGGGTTTGGTGTTATGCTGCCTCTGAGCAGACACCAGGTCAGCTTGCGCGCAGGTGGAGTAGTGCTATTTACATCTGTTGATGATTGTCCCCCGGTCTACGCTTATCCTGACAGCTACCCCGTTGCATACGAGCCAGAGACCGTCCGCAAGGCACTCTTCATTGTGGAGTTATCCCTCGAGTTCTTTACGGGAGATTTCTGAGCGCGATTGGGAACTCCTCTTTTGCAGCTCGAAACAAGTGTCGGCTTTCCATTCGGATATCGCGGGAAGACGGACGCAGTCCGGCAACATGAGAGTTGGCTTTTGGGCAGGCTCAGTCTCCGGTTCCGTTCAACTGTTTCAGATGGTGTTCCATATGCCTGACATAGTCGGCGATTAATTCTTCAAGCGTCACCGGTTTATTCTCACCGATCCTGCAGACGACAGCGAGCTTCTCCGGGGGAATGTTCGCAATCACGTGAGCAAGATGCCGGTTGTACGCGCTCCACAGATCAACGAGGAGCCGCCAGTTCTCATCGGCATAGTCCTGACTTGCCACCCACTCCGGTCCGGCATAGGAAGGAAAATCGAGCGCGCCCGACAATTGTGCCCGAACAAACCTGTGGTGGTTATTGTTCGCAGAGTCTATGAGATGCCCGAGAATTTCCTTTTTACTCCATTTGCCCGGCGAGAGCGGCCTGCTGACATCCTGGTCCTTCATGGCAACCAGCCTGTCATGTTCGCGCTCTTCGATGCTCAGAATAATTTCACTATAATCCAGGGTCATAACTGTTCCTCCACAATTCTTATCGATTCCTGCTTCGTATCCTGACAATCTTACTGATATTATCAAACGCTTTGGTTTCATTCAACCGGACTCAGAGCCCGGAGAGAATTACCTGTCCGGTTCCGATGCTCCAGATGAACAGCCCGCCGGGTCGCAATTCCCATGCAACCATGGCGTTATTTCACTACGAGAGTCTTTGAGTCTATCGTGTACGCCGAGAAATATCCGAGCGCACCGTTGCTGATATTCGTATTTGGATTGGCGGGCGCCAGAGACGTCGGACTTCTGTCGGTCTGAATCGTAGTCCTCAGGGTTCGCAGATACTCATAAGTCGCTCTGTCTATGCAGAGGAGGTCCACGCCGATAGTGTCTCCCGGCACAATCGTTCCACCAAGCCTGAAGCGGTACGATACTTCGTTTCCGGTCGTGTACTCGTCGTCGTACAGGAATATCCCCCCTCCGTCTCCGTAAAGCGAATCTGCCGGTATGAAATCGGCATGAGGTACGATCCGGTAGTAATTGCCCAGCTGAGGTGGATCTTTGAATGTCACATAGAAATCATAATCCGATCGTCGGCCGAACAGACCCGTCGATTTCACAGCATAGAAGGAATCGATGTCCACCTTCTGCGGCATAGTGGAGACGGCTTCATAATTTTTCCCGTTGGCGATCACTTTCATCGCATACGTTCTTCCCGGAACGCCTTGTGGATTCGTGGAATAGTAGACGCCGTTATCCACTTCTCTCATCGTGTCTGCACTGCCGGCATCATCTGAGATCACGACTGTCGCGCCCGTTACGGGTGGGAAATTGAGCGTGGGCGTAAAGTAATCACCCGTCATATCCACGGTTACCGAGTCGGTCCCTCCCTGATCGGCAACGAGACCCACTATTACGATCTGTGGATTGGACTGGTTCAAATCTACGGAAACGACTTTCTGGCACGAGTAGAAGCCGAAAGTCAGAAGCAGGACAAACGGCAGGTGCCAGCCTGGCCTTGTAACGAAGCGTCGTCTCATAAGTATGCTGCCATTTTCAAAACTTGAAATTGTAAGTGACCGACGGAATGATCGGGAAGATAGTCGTCTGGACCGCTTCCGTCTGGTTCGGGTTTCCGGGTACCTGCTGAAATGTTATCGCGTAGGGGTTCATCCTGTCATAGACATTATATATCGATAAATTCAGATCCGAATGTTCATTTATGTTCCATGTCACGGA
>JAJYJD010000043.1 GCA_021789755.1 Bacteroidota bacterium | reverse complement strand
TCTAAATATCAGGGCAGGCCCGTGAGAAGTACAGCCTCCCTTCAATCTCAGCTCGCGGATGTGAGGGCAGGAGAGAAACTCCGCTTCGAAATTTTGCGAGGCGATAAGCTTCGAACACTTGCGCTCACGGTTGGAAGGAAAGACACAAAATGATAAAACGATACTCTCCTGCAGAGATCAGCGCGGTATGGAGCGAGGAAAACAAGTTCCGTATATGGCTCGACGTTGAAATAGCAGCCATGGAATCGCAGGCAGAACTCGGAAGGATTCCGGCCGATGCGGTCTCGGAAGTAAAATCGAAAGGCAAGTTTGACGTCGAGAGAATTGACGAGATAGAGCGCACTGTCAAGCACGATGTGATAGCCTTCCTCACTAACGTGAGTGAGCATGTCGGCCCGGCGGCCCGCTTCGTTCATCTCGGTATGACCTCATCCGACGTGCTCGACACTGCCTCGGCGATCCAGCTTAAACAGGCGGGCGAAATAATTCTGAAGCATCTGCGGGAGCTCAGGAAGATGATCGGTGACCTGAGCGTGAAATATAAAGATGTGCCCATGATCGGTCGGACGCACGGAATACACGCGGAACCGGTCACGTTCGGACTCAAGATGGCAGTTTGGTACGACGAACTTCGGCGTGACATCGAACGATTGGAAAGCGCCATCGGCGAGATTTCGGTCGCGAAGATTTCCGGGGCGGTCGGCACTTATTCTCACATTTCTCCGGAAGTCGAGAAATACGTCGCAAAGAAGTTCGGATTGCAGCCGTCCATTACTTCCACGCAGGTGATCCAGCGTGACCGACATGCCCAGTTCATGGCCGTCCTGGCAGTGGCTGCCGGGACACTCGAGAAGATGGCCCTCGAAGTGCGCCATCTCCAGAGGACTGAGGTTCTTGAGGCTGAAGAGCCGTTCACGAAGGGGCAAAAAGGGTCCTCGGCGATGCCACACAAGCGAAACCCGGTGAACGCCGAGAGAATTTGCGGAATGGCCAGGCTTGTGAGGTCTTACGCAATGTCGGCGCTCGAGAACCAGGCACTGTGGCACGAGAGAGATATATCTCATTCTTCTGTGGAGCGCGTAATCTTCCCAGACGCGACGCTCGCGTTGGACTTCATGATTTTGGAATCCCAGAAGATATTCAAGAACTTCGTGGTCTACCCGGATAAGATGATGAAAAATCTCCAGCTCACGCACGGGCTTTACTTCTCCGAAGACGTTTTGCTGAAGCTGATCGAGAAGGGGCTGACGCGCGAGCAGGCGTACGCACTCGTCCAGCGAAACGCGATGCACTGCTGGGAGACGGGAGAAGATTTTCTGACAGCGCTCGCAAACGACCACGAGGTCAGCGAAAAGGTCGCCCGCGAGGAGCTCGCAAAAGTATTCGACATGAAATCGCTGCTGAAAAATGTCGGCTATGTGTTCAAGACTCTGGGTTTGAAGGAATGAAATCATCGTCGCTACTGCAAAGCAAGCCTTTCCTGGTCTGGCTCGGCGGCTTCTACGGCCTCTTGATCGGTTTGACGGTTGCAATGGCGGCGCAGATCACATTCTTGAAATTTTCGATGGGACCGATCAAGTCGATTACTTTGATAGTCCTTTCGGGCGGCGCGTCCGTCTCGGGCTCTCACCTGGTGAGCAAACATCTTTTCCACGATGACGAGCTGATCCTAAGCAGACCGCTTCATTATATACTGTTCTTTTCGATGTTACCGATACTGATCCTGATTCTTTCAATCATACTTTTCTTCAGTCCAAGCTAAACAGAAATCAGAACGGCCACCGTTGATCCCGACTTCGCTCTCGAACGGGCTTTATCGATGCGCTACTTAACCAGGAGCTTACAATGCCAAAAGCGTTCAAGAATCTCATAGGCGGGAAGGAAAGGGACTCCGCCTCCGGCAGAACTTTCGAGAACCGGAATCCTGCAGACTGGAACGAAGTCGTGGGAATATTTCCAAAAAGCGATAGAAGTGACGTCAAGGCAGCAGTAGATGCCGCGAAGCAGGCATACCGCGAGTGGAGCCTTTACCCCGCGCCGAAGAGGGGCGACATTGTCAAGAAAGCGGGCGACATCATGGTCGCGCGGAAAGAGGAACTCGCCAGAGAAATGACGCGCGAAATGGGCAAAGTACTGGTGGAGGCGCGCGGTGACGTGCAGGAAGGAATCGATACGGCATATTACTCTGCAAGTGAAGGACGCCGGATGTTCGGGGTTACTGCGCCAAGCGAACTTCAGAATAAATTCACCATGTCGATGAAAGTGCCTGCAGGCGTCGCCGGAATAATCAGCCCGTGGAATTTCCCGATGGCAATTCCGACGTGGAAGATATTTCCCGCCCTCGTGTCGGGAGATACGATTGTTTTCAAACCGGCCTCGGATACTCCGAAGACTGCCGCGACGCTCGTGGAAATACTGGTCGAGGCGGGAGTGCCTGCGGGCGTCGTCAACATTGTACACGGCGGCGGCAATGAAGTCGGCATGGCCATCGTCGAGAATGAAGATATCGACCTCATCAGCTTCACCGGTTCGACGACAGTCGGGAAAAAGATCTCCGAGGTCGCATCGAAATCACTTAAGAGGGTTTCCCTTGAGCTCGGCGGCAAGAATGCGCAGGTGGTCATGGATGATGCAAACCTCGAACTTGCCCTCGACGGGATCCTCTGGGGAGCCTTCGGCACGACGGGACAGCGCTGCACGGCAACAAGCAGGCTGATACTTCATGAGAAGATCCATGACAGGTTTCTCGACATGCTGGCCGAGAGAGCAGCAGCGCTGAAACTCGGGAACGGGTTGGACGAGTCCGTGGAAGTGGGCCCATGCGTCAACGAGGCGCAAAGGGAGAAGATCCACTCGTATGTAGAAATCGGGAAGAAGGAAGGCGCCCGGCTCGTTCTCGGCGGCGAACCGGCAAAAGGCGGCGCCCTGGATAAGGGCTGGTTCTACAAGCCGACGATTTTTTCAAGCGTCAGACCCGATATGACTATCGCGCGTGAAGAAATCTTCGGTCCGGTACTTTCCGTCCTGAAAGCGGACTCAATCGAGCACGCCATCGATCTATTGAACGGGACTATATATGGTTTGAGTTCTTCGGTTTATACAAGGAACATCAACTCTGCTTTTAAGGCAATCCGCGACATAAAGGCAGGGATAACATACATCAACGCGCCAACGATAGGTGCGGAAACACACATGCCGTTCGGCGGGGTCAAACAGACCGGCAACGGCCATCGCGAAGGCGGCGCGTCGGCTTTCGACTTCTTCACGGAGATTAAAACCGTGTACGTCGATTTCAGCGACAAGCTGCAGAGAGCACAAATAGACACTTACTCCGACAACCCCGGTGCCAGGCGGGGGAAAAACTAAAACCTCAAAAAGGTGATTTATGACGATCAACGAAACAAGAAAAAAGGCGGCAGGCGCTCACGAAAAGGAACATGACGTCAGCGCAGGCACAATCGCTTACACGCCGGACATAAGCCCGGAACATGTTTTGGAAGTACTCCGAAAACATTTGCTCGTCGACGGGTTCGATGTCGTATTCGACCTGAAACGAAGCAAAGGATCATATGTGTTCGATTCCAAAAGGAAGAAGTACTTTCTCGACTTCTTCACGTTCTTTGCATCGTCTCCGGTCGGCTTCAATCATCCCAAGATGACCGCGCCGGACTTTCTGGATAAGATCGCGCGGGTATCGGTCCAGAAGCCGTCAAGCTCTGACTCCTACACCGTCGAGATGGCAGAGTTCATGGATACCTTCTCGAGAATTGCCATTCCGGAATATCTCCCGCACGCCTTCCTGATAGAAGGCGGAGCACTTGCGGTGGAAAATGCTTTGAAGGCCGCATTTGATTACAGAATGAGAAAGAACCTCGAAGCCGGTTTCTATAGGTCCGAGAATGACGAGGACCGGATGAAGATTGTACATTTCAGGAGAGCGTTTCACGGACGGACAGGTTACACGCTCTCGCTTACAAATACAGACCCGATCAAGACGAAATATTTCCCGAAGTTCCGGTGGCCGCGCATTCATAATCCCGCCATGAAATTCCCATTGACGGCTGAGAACATCAATTTCGTGAAACATGAGGAAGAGATTGCGATAAACCAGATCAAGCAGGCCGTCGTTGAATTCGGGAAGGACCTCGCCGCACTGATAATCGAGCCGATACAGGCTGAGGGAGGCGACCTTCACTTCCGAAAAGAGTTCTTCGAGCGCGTGCGTGAGCTCTGCTCGGAAAACGATATCATAATGATAATGGATGAAGTCCAGACCGGAATCGGCCTGACAGGAAAAATGTGGGCACACCAGCATTTCGTCGAGCCCGATGCGATATCCTTCGGGAAGAAAACCCAGGTCTGCGGCTTTCTCGCGGGAAAGAAATTCGACGAAGTTGCTGACAACGTGTTTAGTCTTCCGGGACGCCTCAACAGCACCTTTGGAGGAAACCTGACCGACATGGTCCGGTTCACCAAATACTTGCAGATAATCAGTGAGGAGAAGCTCGTGGAGAATGCCTTGAAGGTGGGTGACCACCTGCTGGCGAGTCTCACTGGAGTCGAAGAGGAGTTTCCCGCACTCGTGTCGAACTCACGTGGGCGCGGTCTGTTCTGCTCTTTCGACATGCCGTCGCCTGACAAGAGACTCGAGCTCCGTGAGAGAACCTTCGAGAAAGGCTTACTGCTCATCGGCTGCGGTGAGCGGACGATCCGTTTCAGACCGCCCCTCAACATCAGTAAGCCTGAGGTAGATGAAGGAATCGAAATAATCAGAAAATCGCTCGGCGAGATGCAGGCGGATTAGACCTCAAACTTCCAGGGGACAGGAACCATGAAAGGCCGCAGTTCACGCGACAGTGAGGCTGCGGCCTCTTCATTCGAATTCACCGTGAGCACTCTGACCTATGGGCTCAACAGGCAATCACCCCGCTGTGCGATGTACACTCCCTGGCTGCCCCGAATACACCCTGGAGCTCACCAGCTTCGTTGCGCACAACCGAAGCGTTAAAGAGGACATCGGTGACACCGTCGGTGACATGGCGGATGGTGAGGCGAAGATCCCGTACCTGCCCGTTTGACAGAACTTCCCTGAAACCGGCGTTAGCCTTGGCAGGATCCGTGAAGCAACCCGAGAAATCAAATCCGATCAGCTCGGCCCGGCTTTTCCCGGTAATCTTCTCAGCAGCTTCATTGACATCTGCAATTTTCCCGGAGATACCTATCACCATCAACGGATCAAGGCTTGCCTCCAGCAGGCTTCGGTTGTAGGCGGCCGCCTCGCGCGCTTTCTTCTCTGCCTGCAGGCGTGCAGACAGATCGCGCAGCGCCGTTGTTGCAAAGGCGATGTCGTCTGCCAGTTCGGTCATCAAGCGAATCTCCTCATCATCGAACGCTCTCGGGATTCCAGAATAAACCATGAGAGCGCCATAGACTCTGGCGGCATCCCGTAACGGGAACGTAGCCGAGGACCTGTATCCCTTCTCAATGGCACGGTAACGCCACGGGTCGTACCCGGGTTCGGTCGCAGTATCACCGACGACCACGACTTCCCCCGTACGTATCACCGTTCCGGTCGGTCCCTTTCCTCTCTCGTTTTCCGCCCAGGAGATATTTGCATGCTCGACATAATCTCCGTTCTCGCCCGCGAATGCCATCGGCCGCACGGATTTGTTCTTGTCATCGTCGGCATAGCCGACCCAGGCCAGTCTGTGACCGCCTACGTCGACGATCGTCCTGCAAATATCCTCAAGGAACCGCACCTCGTCAGTTGCGTGTATGGCAATGGAGTTGCACTCATTCAGCATTTTCAACGACCTGTTGACACGTGAAAGCGCAGACTCTCTGGATTTCAGCTCCAGGACGTAAGATGCGACCGTCCGGCTTGTATAGATCGCGAGAACTGCAGCCAGCAACACACTAAGTCCCCCCATTATAAAAAACGCTCTTGATCGCTGTTGGGCAATTTCCTTCGTCCACTTCAGCATTCCCCGGGCCTCGGTGATTTCCGTCCGCTCAAGCTCAGCAAGTAAGGTACGCATCCGGGTGTAGTTCTCAGTTTGAGATCCGAGGAAGAGCGCTCTGGCCTCCTTGGTGTTGCGCTGCCCAACGAGAAGGTCTATCTGAGTATCCTGAAGCCTGTCGTACAGATCTCGGACTGAGATGAATTCGCCCAGCAATTCGGATTCCCGCGGATCATCACGAAACCTGAGAATCAGATTGTTGATAATGTCGTCCGCCATTCTGCGTCTCCGCTGCAATTCGTCCAGCCACGGTGCCCTGCCCGATGCCTCCGTCTCGATCAACATTGCAACGGCCAGTCGCTGGGCGTTTATGTTGGCTCTTAGAGTCGGAAGATCATACAGGTTTCCGAAATTGTCGTCCACCATCTTTCTTTGAGACGATTCTGCTTCATTCAGAGAGACATAAGCCGTGACCAGGATCGTCATAATGAGTATCACGATCGCGGCAAATCCTCCGAACAATTTCATTTTTATCGATATGCGGGACATGGATTTCATGCGGCTCCCCCATCCTTCCTTTTATCCTTGCCGGCCTTTTTACGATCAGAAATATCCAGGGACAACACGAAAATCCCTTCGGGAATGGGAGCGACTCTGAATTCATACCAGCTGGTCGTCCCGTCCGCAAATGTGTAGCTCGACTCAAACCTTTGCGGTACGCGGTCTTCCATGCACCGCTTGTATCCGGCAAACACTACGGATCTCTCGACGTTCGGATATACCGACATCATCGTCCGCCCGGTAAGATTTTGTACATCCTGGTAGCCGTGACGTGCCGCGGCCTCGTTGACGTACAGATAAGTCCAGTCGAAACCGATTATCATGCACCCTTCCATCATATTGTCAAGGATGTTCTTATACCTCTCGCGCGATACCTGCAGTTTCTCTTCCGCAATTTTCCGATCGGTAATGTCGGCAGCTATACCTGCTACCCTGGAACCGGGTGCGTCTCCCTCCGTGAGCAAAAATCCTCTGTCGGAAATCCACCTCGTTGTCCCGTCCGGCCTGATTATCCGGTACTCGACGTCATAAACTGAACCGGGAATCCGCTGGATCCAGTTGGAAAATAATTCCATAATTCTCGGACGATCGTCAAGGTGGATCGAGTCCATCCAGAGACGCGGATTCCTGTAGAGCTCCGCGACCGATCTGTTCCAGATATGCTCGAACGCAGGATTGACGTAGAGAATCAATTCCGGTTGGACACTCATTATCCAAAACACTTCACCTGCAGTCTCCGCAAATTTTTTGAACATCTCGTACTTATCGGCCGATTCCGGCGTGGCAACCGGGCGCCCTTCTTCGTTAAATTGTGAGAGACGATATGAAAGGTCCGATGAAATCTCTTCGAGGATAGCAACTTCGGCAACCTGAAAAACGTCCAGCTCGCCTGAATAGACGTTCAAGGTGCCGCAGACCATTCCGTCGCTGCCTCTGAAGGGAAAAGCCGCCGATGAGCGGATCCCCGCTTTTCGTGCCGCATCGTGCCACGGTCGCGTCCGTGAATCCGAAAAGAAATCGTTAGATACAAACGCACGACCCTCACGAATTGCAAGCCCTGTCGGTCCCTGCCCCTGTTCTCCGCCACCGGCGGTAACTTTCACCATTTGCAGATACTCCGCAGCGTACTGGCCCGAAAAAGCCGCGGGGACAACAACTTGAGTCTTAGGATTAAGCCAGCCTATCCACGCGAGCCTGAAACCCGCCTCTTTGACCAAGACGTCGCTTACATTTTTCAGCACTTCTTCCCTCGAAGCGGACCTCAACAAGATTTGGTTGACACGCGCCAATGCGACCTGGAGGCGCCCGATTCGCGCCCTCATCTGTTCGTTCACGAAGGAATTTTCATAGAAACCGAGCATGGGGCATCCTTTCATCACGCTGCGTAAAAGCCGGCGGACAGGACTTGAATCCCTGCCTTTTCTTCGGCTGTTCTATGGTAGTCCCTCCAAAAGGGGCGTGCGTCCGATTCATGAGAACACGGTTTGGCTTTTTGACACAATGCGGAACGAACGACAAGAAGTGAATGAATGACGAATAGTAATATTGCCTGCCCAACCCACTTTTGGCCGTTAGGAGTCAGGGTAATTTCCACTCTGCTGGAGAGGTTACGACACGGTCTCTCCATCTCCTTCAAGCACTTCCCGCCGTCCATAAACATATGGCCTCCGTGACGCAGCGCAGAACAATCTCTGACGACTCTTTCCCGAAAACCACGTCCAATATTTAAAGCGCTGTTATTTGCCGGATGATGTTTTTGGTGAGTGCTTTTGAAGCCCTGACATGCTGACTGACGTTCGAGGCGATCTGAGATGTCGCACAGGAAAAATACCTCTGCCATACCCCAAAGTCAAGCTCCTGCTAAGACGCGATGCCCTCCGACGCCGCAATTGCATCCAAAGTCGCGCAGCAATCGGGTCGGATTATTTTTTCAATGCGCCCCAAAACAGCTTGAGCAAATCTTCGATCCCTTTCCCCGTCACAGAACTGATGTAATGCCTGGCCAATTTTCTCGACAGCGCAAGGCTCGACAGTGCTTTCAATCTTGCAGGATCCACGAGATCCGTCTTTGTAAAAACGACCATCTTCACCTTCTTCGGCAAATCCGGGCTGTGAAGCCGCATTTCCTCCATGAGTTTTTCAAAATCGTCTTTGGGATCGCTTGATGTCGATTCTATCAGCACGGCGATGGCTTTGGTTCTCTCGATGTGTTTAAGAAATGAAATCCCAAGTCCCTTCCCCTTACTCGCTCCTTCGATAAGACCGGGCATATCTGCGACAACGAAGGACCGGTCCCTGTATTTGGCGATCCCGAGAATCGGGGTTAGCGTGGTGAATGGATAATCTGCGATTTTCGGCTTAGCCGCCGATATAACCGAGAGCAGTGTCGATTTCCCGGCGTTCGGAAAACCGACTAGGCCGATGTCGGCGAGCAATTTCAGCTCGAGCTTCAGTGTCCTCTCCTGGCCAAGTTCACCGGGGTCAGCTCTTCGAGGCGCGCGGTCTGTCGCAGTCGCGAACTCCGCGTTGCCCCTGCCGCCGCGGCCGCCTCTCGCCACGACAAATTCTTGGCCATCCTCTACCATGTCTACCAGCACCTCACCGGTCTCAGCCTCGAGGACAACTGTGCCTGTCGGGAGCTTAATGACGAGGTCATCGGCGCTCTTTCCGAATCTATTGGAACCCTGCCCGTGCTGGCCGCGGTTTGCCTTGAATGACGCGCGATAGTGAAAATCGAGAAGTGTCGTCAGACTCCGGTCCGATAGAAGTATTACACTGCCGCCTCTCCCGCCGTTTCCCCCATCCGGTCCGCCGCGAGGGATGAATTTTTCCCGTCTGAAACTCACGCATCCGTTCCCGCCGTCTCCCGCCTTTACATGGATAACTGCCTCATCGACGAAATGCGCCATCCGTTAACCGATCTTCAGGGTTTCGTCCCCTGCGCAGATGACGTCCGAAATTTCGCGCTTACCACATCCGTAAATGTGACCGCATACTTCGAGAACGGATCGACTTCGTTATCGATGAAGATACCCTCGACAATTCTCGACGCGGCCTGCCAGTCCGCGCTCTCATCAAGCCTGTGGACCGCAATCTGGTAGCCCGACCTGCTCCCGCGGAAGATCTTCTTCACGATTTTTTCTTCAAGTCTGGCGGACATGTAAGTCCGGATCGACCGTGTCCCCGTTCTGGTTTCCTCCGGCGATGCTGACCCCCTTGACTGGGGCGGCGTCTCAACCTTCGACCTTTCATCTGCCCGATGTTGTCCCGGAGTCTCACCCACGAATTCAGGCATGGTCCTCGATGCCGGCTCAGACGGACGTGGAGGGTTACTCACCTTCTGCCGGTTAAAGGTTCTGAATTCCTTCGGCGGCTCTTCGCTCGACGGGAGTACTGCCACATTTTGGCTGACATCCTTCGACGACGCCTCCATAATCATCGCCAGTGTCATTACGTCGAGGGAGTTAATGTTCTTCACATCTTTCGCAAATTCTATCCGGTCGACTATTTCAGTGGCCGACTTGTCCTTAAAGAAGAGGATCATCGCTTCCGACGGCACTTTCCCGGTACCGGAGGCAAATTCAAACAGGCTGAAGAGAGCCGATGTGAGGCTGCTCAGCTTCGCCGGCAGCGTGCTAACCAGATGTTCGTCGATTTTTGCATGAAGTCTCTTCCAGGTTTCGACATCAAGCGAGCTCTTAGCATGAAAGTCAAGATACTCTGTAATTCCTTTCGGGTAGTAGGAATAGCTATTGAGAGATCGGGACGCCTTGCTTATTGCCGCCCTGTCAATCTGCGGATCTCCCTTGAACAGGAATTTCTCGAGTGTCCAGCGGGGCCTTATCACATAATTGAAGATAAACTTCGAGGCCTTGTCCGCAAGTTCGAGAAATTCTTCCCTCGAAAACTCGTAATTGTTCTTCAATATGTGCCGGATTTCCTTGAACAGCGCTTGTATTTCCGGAGTCGACAGATCGAACTTACCCGTCCTGCTCTCCACGAATTTCTCCCGATCGATCACTTCATCGGCTTCGGCATCGGCGAATCTTTTGAAGTCTTCGGGGAGTTCTGCATCGGATAAAAGCGTGCTGAGCCGTATCCGATCGCCCGTATAGCGCTTCGTGATGTTAAACGCGTAGCCGGTTATTTCTTTCTCAAACATTATTTCAGCAGAGCCTTTACTCTGTTTATTTCTCTTTCCGCACCCGCGATGAAGGTCGGGTCCGTGTTGGGTTTATCCACGATCTTCTGGTACATGGCAATCGCTTCGTTCGGCTTGTTCAGCTGCTCGTAGCACTTGCCGGCCATATAATAAGCCTGGGCGGCCCAGTCCACGACTGCGCTCGGCGTAACGAGGTAAGGGACCTTCAAAAATTCCAGGATGGCGTTCGCGTAATCACCCTTGTCATCATAGATCGCACCGATATAATAATGAAGTTCAGCCTGATAATCACGGTTGGCCTCTTTAACCAGGCTCTGAAAGGTTATCAGTGCCTGGTCGAAGTACCGCAGCTCTTCATAAAGGATCCCGACCTTTATTCTTTTATCCATGATAGATTTGTCGTCAGGAAACATAGCGATGAATTTTCTTGTGATATCGAGGGCGCCGTCGTACATGCCGAGCGACTCATAACAGCTGATCAAGCGGCTCATAGCGTCGCGAACGACGTTGCGCTCGGCGAGAGAGTCGAGATAAACGAACCTGAAATTATCCGACGCATCCTGGTATTTCTCCTGTGCGTAATAAATATTCCCAAGTTCAAGGTGAGCCTCCGGAGCGACATCCGCAGCCGGAAATTTATCGATGAGTTCCTTCAATTTCTCCGCGGCCTTTGCAAGGTCGCTTTGCTCGACAAAGATCCTGGCCTGGTCCAGAATCGATTGCGGGTAAGCCGGAGTACGGTCATAATCACTCCGTACGTCATCGAGAAGCTTCCGGGCCTCCACGTACTTCTTATTACGGATGAAGTATTCAGCCTTGTCGACGAGGAAACGGGCAAAGTATTTGTCGTTCGCATGAGGATATGTCTTTTTGAATTTCGCCGCGTTCAGATCCGCTGCATTCACCCTATCGGTCAAGTATCCGATCTCGACAAGCCTGGCCGCCGAATACGTGCGGAGAGTGTCGTCAGCGGCGGCACTGAGAATATTCCGGTATACCCGGCTTGCGTCGCCATAATCGGCGATTCCGAAATAAATGTCCGCAGCTTCCACAAGGGCCTGCGGGTTGGAGGAACCTGCTCTTTCAAGGAACGATGCGCTCATTCGCCTGTCTCCCAGCGATGCGTATATTTTCCCGAGCCGGTAAAACGAATCGAGAACTTCCGATGAATCGGTGGAAGCTGCCGCAACTTCCTGGAAGAGTTCCTTTGCGCCGTTCTGATCGCCCGCCTTGAGTTTGCAATATGCCATCTTGTAAAGTGTGGAAGCGGGCGTCCGATGCCAAAGCTGATCCGCTCCTATGGTCCTGTAGACTGAATACGCGCTGTCGTATTTGCCCGAGGCATACAGGTAATCAGCAAGACGGGCTGCCACCCGGCTCTTGTATTTTGAAGGCACCATCGTGCCAAGAATGTCCATGTAAGTCTGCGTTGCATCGAGATTGAGTCTCTGCAGAACGTCCGCATAAAGCAACTGTCCTTCCAGGAGAGTTTTCCTGGGTGGACCTGAGTCAAGCAGAGATTCCAGCGTCGCTTTCGCATCGGCAAGCGAATCTATAGCGATCTCGGACTTCGCGATGATCAGTTGAGCTTCGGGTGCTGGGCCCGCAAGTGTTGCCTGGCCGATCGCTTCGTGGTACGCGCCGCTGCCGTAAAGTGCCTCCGCCAGGATTATATAAGCCCGGGGTGTAAAACGCGAATCGGGAAAGCGTTTGATGAACTGAAGGGCGGAACTTTCTGCGCCAAGTGAATCGCCTGAGGCAGATTCCATTAATGCAGCATGGAAAAGTGAACGTTCGGCGACCGAATCCGCAGCCGAATCGGCAGAAAGCTGCTGGTAGATGGAAAGGACATCGGAGTTCCTGCCGCCATTTTTTTCAAGCGCGCCGGCATAAAGATATCTCGCTGTCCGTTGCGTATCGCCTGTCGCGATGGCCGCCAGCTTGTCGTAAACCTTTGCCGCCTTGCCGTAGTCCTTCAGCTCGTTTTCGTACAGATTGCCCAAATGGAGAAGCGCACTTGTCCTGTCGGCAGATCCTTGCTCAAGTAAGATATCCGCCAGGCTGACAACCGCATCCCTGTAATTTACTTCTTTGAAATCCCTGTCATATCTGCGGAGACTGTCCGCCGCTTCCGCGTAGTCCGACTCGGGATATTGCGACAACAGTTCCGAATACTCTTCGACCGCGGCTGTGTAATTCCCGGCGCCTTCTTCGGACCGCGCTCTGTAGAAGGCATAAGCGTCCGGCCTTCCCTTGAGAATATTCTCATATCTGAAAAAAGTTTCTCTGGTTTTCTCCGGATCATTCAGGTAATTGTTCTCGATGTCCAGGAGCCTCACCACCAGCCTGGCCTCAGGGTTTTTCGACTCGGCCGCTGCCATCGTGAGAAGCGAATCCGAAAGCCTAATCCTTCCGGCTCTAAAGGCAGTCTCGGAGTAAAAGTCAAGGTCGGACGAAGTCAATTCAACCTTAGCGATGTTTCTCAGAAGCGAAAGTGCTGCCGTATAGTATCCTTTCGCGCTGAGAAGAGAAGCCAGGCTCAACTGATATTTTGGCGGAAGCGTACTCATGTCGGGCGTGCTCGCCGACTGTGAGCCAAGTGCAATTGCCGCATAGGTTTTTTCATACTTGAGCTTCGATTTCTGGCCATTAGAGAGCTTCGTTGCTTCGATCTGGTTCGCCTGCTGGAGAGCCGAGGAGAAATTGCCGGCGTCAAGATCAATGTCGATGTTTTCCAATGCCGCATCGAGGCTCTGGGGAGCGATGTTAAGCGCAATCGCGTCTTTCAGATATCTCTCAGCGGGCAGCGGCATCCCTCTCATTCTGTTGAGCTTTCCAAGCGCGAGGAGCCCCATGACACGAACCGAATCGTTGTCCGAAGTCAGCAGCGCCCTGTACTGGTTCTCCGCCTGGAGAAGCTTACCCGAGCCGAAGTAAAGATTCCCGAGCTGCAGCGTCGCGTCGAAGTAACTCGACGTTGTCGAATAGTCCTGGACAACTGTCAGGAGGGAGACTTCGGCACGCGCTGTGTCACCGGCAAGCTCAAAATATTTCGCCGCGCTGAGGAGTGCATTCGGCGCGCTGATATCCTTCGGATAGAACACGCGGAGCCTCTCGTAAGATAAGCCTGCGTTTGTATAGTCTTTCACCTTCGCATACGAGTCACCGGCATTCATCCACGCATTCGGCGCGAGCGGGTCGTTTGGGTATTGGACGGCGAAGGCCTGAAAATTCGTCGCAGCGGTCGCAAACTTGTCCTGGTCATACTGCGACATCGCAAGGTAGTATCTTGCCTGCCCCGCTGACGGCGAAGCGGGGTATTGCCGGAGAAACTTGCTGAACTGCTCCTCCGCGAGATCGTACATCTTATTTTGGAAGAGTTCTTTGCCGAACTTCAAATCGGAGTCGGACTGGCTTTCCTGCGCGTAAGACACCGAGCCAAGCACGAGGATCACGCCAACAATTGAAATAATTCGATTTAACATGCCTTAATATAAAGTCTTAGTGAGGATTGCGAAAGGCCGAAAAGCAAATCGAATACGGAAAGTATCGATGGATCGGATTCTCACGGAATAAAATCGTGACATTAAAGACATTTCTGACTGTCCGCTCCGCCTTTGTACTCTCAGTCCCGTCGCCTCCGTGCCGGATAGACAGCAAGACACGGGATTCCAGCCACTCCTTTATCACTGATAGTCAGCACGAGGACATTGATAAGATGAAGACTGTGAAGATCCTTTTCACTCGTGTAATCGGTCTTCCATAGCCGTGAAAAAAATGGCGAGCCAGGAGCCCGCCACTAAACGCGACTTAGATTTACCCGATTACATCTCCCGTTCGGCGAGACGCTTCTTCAGCTGCGAGATATGCCATGTTAGGTTGATCTCCTTCGGGCACGCTTCGACGCAGTTGAAGATCGTGTGGCATCTCCAGATCCCGTCCGGCGTGTCGACCGCGTCGAGCCTTTCGTCGGCGGCCTCGTCACGCGTGTCGAACACGAACCTGTAAGCCTTCAACAGCGCAGCCGGCCCTATGTAGTTGTCGTCCGACCATGAAGAGGGGCATGAAGTCGTGCAGCAGGCGCAGAGGATGCATTTGGCAGACTCGAACAGCTTCTCCGCATCCTCGTTGCTCTGGTAACGCTCGTGCTCCGGAGGTGGCGCGTTGTTCACGAGATAGGGCTTCACCGCCTCGTACTTCTTGTAGAAATCCGACATATCGACGATGAGATCTTTGACGATCGGGATTGAGGGCAGCGGCTCGATCACTATAGGCTTCTTGTAATTCACATCCCTCAGAAGAGTGGAGCAAGCGAGGCGATTCCTGCCGTTGATCCGGATTCCGTCTGAACCGCAGACTCCGTGGGCACATGATCGTCTGAATGTCAGGGTGCCATCGTATTTCCATTTAACCTGGTGCAGAAGATCAAGTATCCGCTCCTTGTCGTCTCCCGCCTCAACTATGAATTGCTGGTAATATGGTTCCGAGTCTCTTTCAGGATTATATCTCTGTATACGTAGAGTGACTTTCATTTTTCCACAGTCCTTTCAATACTTTCTTTCTTTAGGCTGGAAACGGGTGATGGATACCGGCCTGTAATCAATCTTCGGTTTTCCATCGCTCTTGTAGATAAGAGTGTGCTTGAGCCATTTCTTGTCGTCTCGTTTCGGAAAATCCTCGCGGGAATGGGCACCTCTCGACTCTTCCCTTACCAGCGCGCCGTGTATGATCGGTTCCGCCGTGTCGATCAGGTTGCCAAGTTCAATCGCTTCCACCAGATCGGTGTTGAAGATTTTTCCTTTGTCGTCTATCGAGACTTCCTTGTACCGCTCGCGCAGGCTCTTTATCTCGGAAGTCATCTCCTTAAGGTCTTTCGCGTTTCTGAATATTCCGACCTTTTCCATCATTTTTTCCTGCAGCTCCGTACGAAGCGCGCCGACCTTCTCTTTACCCTTGGAATTCATTATGCGATCGATATTCGCAAAAGTCCTGTCAGCCGCATCTTCCGGCAGCGGAGCAAATTCCGCATCCTTTATGAATTTCGCAATTGCCTTGCCTCCCCTTCGTCCGAAGACGATGATGTCGAGCAGAGAGTTTGTTCCCAGGCGATTTGCACCGTGGACCGAGACACACGCCGACTCACCGGCTGAATACAGACCCGGGACCTTCGTGCTCTTTCTGTCTCTGATGACTTCGGCATCCGCCGTGGTCGGTATTCCGCCCATCGCGTAGTGAGCCGTAGGCTGTATGGGAATCGGTTCCTTGGTCGGTTCTACGCCGAGATAAGTCCTTGCGAAACCGGTGATCTCCGGTATCTTCTCGTCGATCACTTCCTTCGGAAGGTGGGAGACATCCAGGTGGACGTAATAAGTCCCGTCGCTTCCTTTGAAGCCTCTTCCCTCGCGGATTTCGGTTATTATCGCACGAGAGACCATGTCTCTCGGAGCGAGATCCTTCACGCTCGGTGCGTAACGCTCCATGAAGCGTTCGCCCTTATTGTTCAGTAATATTCCTCCCTCGCCGCGCGCCGCCTCGGAAATTAAAATCCCAAGCTTCCACAGCCCGGTCGGGTGAAACTGGACGAATTCCATGTCCTGAAGAGGGAGCCCGTTGTTGTACACAAATGCGAAACCATCTCCGGTGCCGACATGTGCGTTGGAAGTAATCCTGTAGACTCTTCCGTAACCGCCCGTTGCAAGCATCACTGCCTTGGCGTGAAAGACGTGAACTTCGCTCGTTGCAATATCCATGGCGACGACGCCCGCGCAGCTTTTACCGGACATGATCAGGTCAGTGACGAAGAACTCAGAGTAGAAGTGGACCTTCTGCTTGATACAGTTCTCATACAGGGTGTGGAGCATGACATGTCCCGTCCTGTCCGCAGAATAGCACGACCGTTTTACCGCAACCCTCTTTGAATCCGGGTCATCGGGATTCTCGGGCTTGGTATGTCCGCCGAACCTTCTCTGCGCGATCTTGCCTTCAGGCGTCCGGGAGAACGGCATTCCCATGTGTTCCAGTTCGATAATTGCCCTGATGGCATCTTTCGCCATTATTTCGATGGCATCCTGGTCGCCAAGGTAATCGCTTCCCTTGACGGTGTCGAACATGTGCCATTCCCAGCTGTCCTCTTCTTCATTGCCGAGCGCTGCGCCGATTCCCCCCTGGGCGGCCCCGGTGTGAGAGCGAGTGGGAAACACCTTCGACAACACTGCACAGCTGAAACCTTCCGGGATTTCGAGCGCCGCCCGGAGCCCGGCTCCTCCAGCACCAATTATTATTACATCGTATTGATGTTTAATCATCACGAATTCCTTTTCAAATTTCGATCCCGACACGAAGTCGGGACAAGTTTAGAAAGAAAGAATGGTATTGACGCCGAGAACCCAGAAGGCTATTCCCGACAGAATAATAATACCGTAGATCGTCAGACTGACGGCGGGTTTCATCTTATAGTCGCGGAAGATCCCCCATGTTCCGTTGAGGCCGTGCCACAACCCAACAGTAATGAATGTCAGATCGAA
>JAJYJD010000332.1 GCA_021789755.1 Bacteroidota bacterium | reverse complement strand
GACAAGCGGTTTCAAGGCCTTCAAGATCGAAGTCCTGAAGTCGATAGATCTGAAGTCGATCAGATCTAACGGTTACGCTTTTCAGGTGGAGATGAACGTGCGCGCATACCGAAAAGGCTTCAGGATTGTGGAAGTGCCGATAGTGTTCACCGAAAGGCGGATCGGTACCAGCAAGATGTCAAAGAAGATCGTCTTTGAAGGGCTGGAGATCGTCCTGATACTCGGTATCGGGAGAGTGCTCAGGTTTCTCGGGTTGAAACGACATTGAGCAAGCTTGTATCCGTTGTTACGGTCAGTTTCAATGTGCGGGGGTTCCTCGCGAATCTCATCAATTCGCTCCACCGCGCCCTGGAAGGGCTCGATTCTGAAATAATAGTGGTCGACAATTCTTCCGACGATGACACGGTTGAATTCCTGAAGAAGAACTTCCCGGGCGTGAAGCTGATCGAGAACGGTACGAACGTCGGTTTCGGAAAGGCGAACAATCAGGGAGTGAGAGCATCATCGGGGAAGTATCTCCTGCTGATTAATCCCGACGCCGTTGTGGGTGAGAGCACTGTCAAGGAGATGATCGCATTTGCTGAGTCGCATCCCGACGCCGGCGCGTCGAGCTGTAAAGTGCTGAACGCCGACGGGACGCTTCAGAAGACGTGCAGAAGAGGTTTCCCCACACCGTGGGTCGCCTTCACCAAGATTTCAGGATTGAGCAGGCTGTTTCCGCACACACGACTCTTCGGAAGATATAACCTCACCTACCTGGACCCGGAGGAAGAACACGAGGTCGACGCAATTGGCGGGAGTTTTATGTTCATACCGCGAAAGATGTTCGATGTGGCAGGCGGATTCGATGAAGATTATTTCATGTACGGCGAAGATATCGACCTATGCTACAAGATCAAGCGAGCAGGTTACAAAGTCTTCTATACACCGAGGACTACGGCAATTCATTTCAAGGGGGAGAGCACGAGGCGCAGCAACATCAACCAGACGTACGAGTTCTACAGGGCGATGAGCGTATTCGTTGAAAAGCGCTACGGGACGAAATCTCTCCTGTCGTTGGTTCTGCGATCGGCGATTTTCGTGAACCGCCAGGTACGCTCTCTGGTTCTGGCGTTGGAGAAGGTTTGGCCGGTCGCACTTGATTTCGCGGTCGCCGTTCTCGCTATGTTCATGGGCGAATTGCTGAAGACTCACCGGATCTATTCGATACCGAGTTACGGCCGTCCATATTTTTATATTGCACCGGGGATCGCTTTCGTCCTTTTCGGAATGGGTGGAGGGCTATACGGTGAGAACAAGTATTCAGTGAAGCTTTCTTTGTTCGTCGCGTTTCTCACGTTCCTCTTGTTCTCGTCGTTCACTTACTTCTTCAAGGAGTTTGCATTTTCCCGACTGATAGTACTGATTGCGAGCTTCATCATAGCTGTCGTCCTACCGGGCTGGCGGCTTGCCTACCAGTTCCGCACTTCCGTCGGCACGAAGAGGCACCCTCTTTTCGGCAGGAGAACTATCGTGGTTGGCATGGACGACCGTGCGGTTGAACTCATCAGGAAGATCCGCGCAAGGGTATCGATGGGTTACGACATTGTCGGAGTCGTCTCTGAAACTGAACAGGACAAGAACCGGCTGCTGGGTATCAGAGTGATCGGGTCGCTGCCGGAGCTTCCGAGGATCATTCGGGAGCGGAAGATTGATGACGTTGTATTTGCATCCGGTAAGGTCTCTTATTCGGAAGTATTGCGCGCCGTCGCAAGCGTGAAAGATCCGTCAGTTAATTTCAAGCTCGTTCCCGATACGATGGACGTGATCATAGGGAAGACTTATGTTGACGGTCTTGCGGATGTCCCTCTTGTCGACATCGATTATAACATAAACAGGACGGGGAACAGGATAGCCAAACGGATATTTGATTTCCTTTTCGCGGCGGCTGTGATGATAATATTGTCGCCGGCTTATCTGTCGAAGCGAGATACCGCTGTACGGCGCGTTCTCAGGAAGCTGCCGCTCGTCCTGAGTGGTACCTTTTCAGTAGTCGGCCGATCGGAATATTGTCCCCAGGGCACCGAAGAGATATTCGGAAAGTTCGGTGTCACGGGAATCGTCCAGCTGAATCGCGGTCAACTCCTGTCGCCGGAAGAAGTAGAGAAGCTTTATGTCTATTACGCCAGAAACCAGTCTATCTGGCTTGACGTCGAGATAGTCGCCAAGAGTCTGCTTCAGCTGGTCGGCGAAAGAAAAGACCCGGAGTAAGTCGAACCGCTTCTCAAGCCACTCTGCGTTAATTGGCAGTGCGTGATTCCCCGGTCGCATACGCCGCGTCCGCGGGCCTGCGGCTTATATTATTGCTACCGCCAGATTATGCGATACACCCTGACGTCCCAGTGTCGACTCTGACTGGTGCCCATTGCGAGCACAGTGGCATTGTAGATTTCCTGGAAAGATGCGGGAATCTTATCCAGGTCCAACTCCACGTGGAGAACCACAAACTCAGGCTTCTTGGCTTCAAGGTGGGCTTCTTTGGTTCTGTAACCAAGTCTGTCCTTATCGACCAATCCAACCAGATCATCTATTCGACATCCGGCAAGATCACCGATTATTCCGGCATCTGTGAGTGCTACCTGACAATTACCGGTGTTGAGATTCTTCAAGATGCCGGCAATTTTCATATACTGTGTCTGGAATCCTTCGTAATGTCTATCCATTGCGGGTTTCTTGAAGACTGCCGTGAACGTGCCGTTGTAAATTATTGAGGCAGACATCAGCGAAACAAAGGCCAGGCTGCTTGTTCGTTTAGACAAATCCAACCTTTGCTCCGTTCGCTTGACAAAATCGATCGCGATGAGAATGACCGGCGGGGAGAGCATCACGGTGATGAGTGTGACGTTTTTCAACGCGTAAAAACAATAAAATGCACCAACAAGAAAAGCGAACAACAGATCTTCTTCCGCCATCATACCTGCATTGACGGGTTTCAAGTGCGTCTATTTGTGGAAAGGTCCCTTCCTATGGATAAGATAGAAGGCGGCGGAAATCAGAATGGCTGCGATCTCCGTCAGATTTCCCGATAAAAACAATTTCGCGTAGCTCACCAGTGTGCCTATCTGTGTCGAGAAGAGAGGCTCACCTGCTTTTACAATGAAGGTTGTAGAAACGATTGTACCATAATACAACTTCGCAAAACCGAGCCAACCCGCCACGGGAATACCCGCCAAAATAACATTTGCGAAGTCGAAGCCCCGTCGCTGCCTAAGAATGAGGTAAACGAACAATATGAAAAGAAACGCATAGAATTCCGGTCTGATTGAAGGTGCAAAGCCCAGCAGGAAATATGAGGGGCGCCTTATGGTCCCGGCGAAGGTGTATCCCTTTCCGTTAAAGATACCTTTTGCATATCCGAATTGAATGAAGACGTCATCCGGTATGTAATGGTGATAGAGCAGGAACGCAGCTACGCCGAAGGCTAAA
>JAJYJD010000331.1 GCA_021789755.1 Bacteroidota bacterium | reverse complement strand
GAAGTTCGCCCTTGAGCTCGCATACGATGACGAACTGGCTCACCTGATCGAAGGGGCCGCGGATATGTTTCTCATGCCGAGCAAATTCGAGCCCTGCGGGCTGAATCAGCTTTACAGCCTGAAATACGGGACCTTACCCGTGGTGAGGAAGACCGGTGGGTTGACGGACACGGTAAAGGAAGTGAACGCGCAGAAGGGGACCGGGACCGGATTTTTCTTCGAGGCTTACAAAAGCGGGGAGATGTTGAAGGCAATTTCACATGCTGTCGACCTGTTTGCCGATCAGAAGAACTGGCAGAAGATCATGCGGAATGCGATGAGTGAAGATTTTTCCTGGACCCATTCGGCAAAGCAATACGAAGAGCTTTACAACAATATTCTCGAGAAGTGACCCGAGCCGTTTTCATCGATCGTGACGGGACGATCAACGTCGACAAGGACTATTTGACCGACCCTGACGAGATAGAATTCATTGAAGGCTCACCCGAAGCAATCAAGCTTGCCAACAGCCTGGGGCTGAAGGTTGTCGTGATCTCGAACCAGTCCGGCGTGGCGAGGGGTATGATGACCACAAATCAGGTCGATTCGGTGAACGCGCGGCTGGTACAATTACTGGGCGAAAAAGGCGCGATCGTCGACGCGATCTATTACTGTCCCCACCATCCCGATTACGGTGAGCGGGTGAAGTGCACGTGCAGGAAACCGGGGATAGGGATGCTGCTGCGGGCAAAGGAGGAGCTGGACCTGGATCTCGACGGATCATTCGTCATCGGTGACAAATGGGTGGACGTAAAATGCGGAGAGAATGCCGGTGCACTAACGTCGCTGGTACGCACCGGGTATGGCGATAACGATTATCGGCGGTGCATTGACGCCGGAATTAAAATAGATTATCTTGCAAAGAATCTCTATGAAAGTGTAACGAACTTTGTCCGAAAGAAAATTGAGACCGATAATTAAGAGTTCTTTTTCTCTGCTCATCTCGGCACTTCTTCTCGCTGGATGTTCCAACAAGCTGAACAAAACCGGCAGCTGGCTGGTGTCGAGCGACAGCTCGCTGGTACCGACATACTTCGACTCCGTCCGCGATTCTGCGAAGGTCACAACATCTGAGTCAAATTACGGCCTCGCCACCGGTAGCAGCGAATCGCTGATCCTCGGCAAAGTCCCTTGGACGGAAGCCGACCTCCTCATAAGGTTCTCTGCGCTTGATCCGGTGGACAGCGCGCAGGCGATCCTCTCGACGACAATAACTCTGTATAGAACAACTTATCTCCTTCAGCCGATAGGGGAAGATATCAACCAGCTGAAGTTTGCCGGCTTTCCGATGGACACGTTCTGGAATGCTTCTACTTTCACCTGGGACAGCGTGAACGCGGTAGGGTATGGTGCGCAGAACATAATTACTTCAAGTTCGATCACGGATACTTCGGTGGTTCTCCAGATCGATACGGGGACTGTCCGCCAATGGGTTAATGCCACCCAGGACTCGAACGTGCGGAACAACGGTTTCATCATCAGGCCGCAGAGCTCCAACGGCATAATCTCCGTTTACGGTCCGGCATACGCTACGGCGGGTTACGTGCCTGTGTGCACCGTGATTTATATGAAGAACGGGGTGCAGGATACTACGAATGTGACTCTCAGCTACGCTACTGCGGTCGCAAAGACATCGATCGAGAGCATCGCTCCATCGGGACCGTACAGATTTGTTCAGGCTGGAACCGGAGAACGGTTGAGCCTGGTATTCGATCTCAGCAGGGTTCCCAGATACAGTATTGTCAACCTTGCCACGTTGACTTTGTCTACCGATTCGGTCGGACAATTAGGTTACGCGAAAAGCCTTGCGCTGGACACGCTGGTCGCTTACTACATGTCCGATCCGTCAATAGGACAATACAGTACTTCGTACCCGGCGGTCGGTTTTCCGGCCGCAGGCAGCCGAAACGTTTTCAACGTGACGACGCTTGTCCAGCACATGCTAAATACTCAGAATTATGGATTTATGATACTTGAATACAGCGAGCTGGATAACGCGAACGCTCGTTTTGTTTATGACGAAAATGCTCCCGACTCCCTGAAGCCGAAGCTCACAATCACCTACACGCCGACTTCGAGAAGATGAAAAATTTTGCATTGGCAATCGGAACCCTGCTGTTAGTAACCACCTCATTGATGGCGCAGGATGCCTCACCACTGTCAGACAGGGGCGTCGGAGCTATCACAAGTTTTGCCGGGAGCAGGTCGGCGGGGATGGGGAATGCGGGACTAGCCCTGATTGGCAACGGTTACATGAACAGGCTGAATCCTGCGACGTGGATCGGTTTGGAGAATGTTCAGCTTACCGCCACTTACAGCTTTGCCGGTGTTAGTTCTGAAGATAAATTATTGAACAGCACCTCTTACAATGCGAATGGTGATTTCGGCGGGGGCATCTTCGCGGTGCCGATCGACAGAAACCTGGGGATATCAATTGCAGGTGGATTTAATCCGATCAGCTCTTATAACTATCGAATCAACTCAAGTGATTCCGTCCCGAATGTCGGCAGTTCTAATTACGCGTTTGACCGGACCGGATCAGGAGGTCTCGGAGAAGGTTTCGTTGGTGTCAGCCTTTCCCCCGTCGCGGGAATAGGCCTGGGGGGGATGTTCCAGTACGCGTTCGGCAGGACGGAGTCGGTTAGCTCCGTGACTTTCAACAACTCTAGTTTCCAGAACGCTTACACGGATAACAGCATGTACTTGCGCGGGCCGAGCGGAACGCTTGGAATTGTTCTGGGAAACTTCGAGAAGTTGACGGGACTAGGTTTCCTCAAGGGCATCACGGTTGCAGGTTATTACCGGTATCCGTTCAACCTGAACGGGACTTACGAGGTAAGCAGCATTTATCCGGATGGGCTAGACACCGTCTTTTCCAGGTCATCGAGCGGCTACATGCCTCCGGAATATGGAATTGGCATTTCAAAAGTATTTGACAACGGGCTCGGAGCGGTGCTTGATTTTCGTACTCAGCAGCTTTCGAAGTACAGGGACTCGTTTACCCCCGCCGGTTCCTTGCGGGATGTTTTGTTCATCGGCGGAGGTGTTGAGTACCTTCAGGGCAGGAACATAGGGTCATTGTTTGCCAAGCGCGTTTTACGCGCCGGAGTTTATTATAACAGGACTCAATTTACTGTTCCCACGTCATCAGGCGGACAGAAACAGGTCGGCGAGATATTCGCGACTGCGGGAATAGAAATGCCGCTCAGTTACACGGCCACTATCGACATTGCCGCGCAGTACGGTTTCCGGGGGCTTTCAAGCGACCTCCTCCTGCATGAGAGAGTCTTCAGACTCTACGTGTCCATCACCATGGGCGAAGCATGGTTCCTCAGACCAAGGGGGGAATGAGAAGAAGTTGATAGCCCTCGCTTCGGATCACGCCGGTTTTCATCTCAAGGAGAAAACAAAAGCTCTGTTAGACGAGCTTCATCTGGAGTACGAGGATTTCGGCTCTGATGCAGAGAAACCGTGCGATT
>JAJYJD010000330.1 GCA_021789755.1 Bacteroidota bacterium | reverse complement strand
GTGTCGTAGAAAACAACCGGTTCCTGCTTCGGTTCGACGGACTTTATCTGCTGGCTGGCTTTCAGTTTTCCGGCGTAAATTCTGTCGTTGACCAGCTCCATTATCGCCAGCTGCATGCGGTACTGTACTTCGAGAGTGCTGAGGCGCGGATGCTCTTTGTTCATATAGCGGTGCATCTTCGTTTCACGGAAGATGTCCTTTGCCAGCACGTTGAGAACCTTTGTCGAGGCCTGCGTGATCGGCGGTATCTGCATGAAGTCGCCGAAGATGGCCACGCGTTTTTTCGCGAGCGACGCGGCGTAGACCACGTAAGGTACGTACAGCATGCTGGCCTCGTCGATCAGAACGGCGTCGAACCTTCGTGAGAAGACCTGCGATGCTATCGCCGCCTTTGCCGCGGTGCATGCCACCAGGTTCGCCTGCTGCACTATCTTGCTCTCCTTGCCGTAGGCTTCTTCTCTCAACGAGGATAGCTGCTCGCGCAGGCCGGCGAGCTTCTCCTGGCTCGTGCTGCGTCTCGCCCTCGGGTTCCTCATCCGGCCCATTATTCCGCGCATGTCGGTTTCTATCTTCTCGATAGACGCGTACAACCCGGGATACTTGTCGCGCGAGATATATGTAGGGAGCGACCATGGAAAATCTTCGAGTCCGGGCAGGCGCGGTATTCCGAAACGCACCAGTTTTCCCTCGAAGTATTCGTTTTCCTCCTGGAGATACTCGAGAGTCTTTTGAAGGGCGACGTCCACCGCGATATTCGTATTGGAAATTATGAGAACTTTCTCGCCGAGCGCGACAAGGTTTGCAGCGGCGAAAGCGAGCGTCTGCGTCTTGCCCGTGCCGGGCGGCCCCCAGACGAACGATACCGGCTTCTTCACGACCGCGCGAGCCGCGTTGACCTGAAATTCGTTAAGCTGCTTCGGGTCGAGCGTCAGGTCGCCGTCATTTTCACGATCGCTGTCTTCGTTGAACAATTCCTCGATCGTCTCCGTGTCCTTGTCTTCCATCCCGTCGAGCCGTTCGATGAGCTGCTCGAGAAGGAAGAACGGAGCCGTCATGAGAGTTGCCTGTTCGACGCTGTCGCCGATGTGGTCCTGCAGCAGGAGGACAAGCCTGTCGCCCTCGACGGAGATCACGATGCCGTGCGTGATGTTTCCTGAGACGTCGATCTCGACCGGCATATCCTCGCCGATTCTGGTTTCGTCCTCGAGTTTGAATTCATAAAGGAATTCTGTGTCGGCACTGCCGAGAAATTTTCCCGCCGCGATAGAATAGTTCTTAGAGGAGTAATTACGGAGAGCCTCGATCTCGTTCTGGAGGGCGGTTATGTAGAGCGAGATTCGCTTCTGAAGAGCCGCATGATTTTCGGTAATGTTCATTATGCAACCAATTTAGCACACGGGAGGCACTGATTGGACGGATATCCGCGGATTTTTACGATTATTCTCATTCACACGCCGGCAGACACAGCCTCGTTCGCATTTGAGGTCACAAACTGAAGCTGTCCGGGCTGCCCCGGGCTGTCAGCGAGTTGTACCCCCAAACCGTGAGTCACCGCATCTTCTTTGCTACGATCAACGGCGTCTTGTAAGTCGACAGCGATCTGCCGTCAGGTCCCGTCACTTCCATGAACAAAACATACAATCCGAACCTGACGATCCTGCCGGAGGCATCTCTTCCGTCCCACACTATTCTACCCGTCGATGGAAGGACCACGTTGTCGGCTGGAGTGGCTATCAGCCTTCCGACCGAATCGAAAATTCTTGTCCGGATCTTCACCGAAGCGACCGGGAACGAGTAGCTGATAAAAGTGAAATCGTCACGTCCATCCGCGTCGGGTGAAAACGGGTTTGGTTTGACTGTGACCGTGCCGGTCGTTTGTCCGGCCTCGATGAAGAGACTGTTTCTTGCCCCGGGCGTTCCACCGGATTGCGACACGCTCGTCGACCAGCTTGTCTTCTCATTCGACGGTAGGGAAGGGTTGATCTTCTCGAGAGATCGTCCGGAGGTCCTGGCGATGTCGGCATTGTGCCACGATGGCAGATAGTAGACGCTGTCGATCACGTTTCCGCCCGGATCGATGATGACTATGCAGTCCCCATCGTCCAACAAGCTCATTGACTTCGAGATGTAAACCATGCCCGTGTCGGGCACAATGTCCAGGACGGAAGAGTCGGCGGCTACGACAAAGTATTCCGCCGGACGAAGCATCCGGGCGCCGCTGATCGGTTTCGGTCCGGCAGACGTAGTGTGAAACCGCCATCCTTTGAGATCAATGTCGTACCGCGATCCATTGAATATCTCGAAGTATTCGCCGGAAGATCCGTTAGTGAACATTATTTCGTTTATCACGATTGACGCCGCGGTGAAACCGATATTTATCCCCGCGGAAAGCGTGTCGTTCCGGAAGCGAGCGTCGTTTTGCATGATGGTCCTGGCGACAACCGTGTGGAATCCCGACTTCTCGAGTGAATAAGAAAATTGTTCGAGGATACTGTCCCCGGGGGCGAGCTCCGCGTCGAGAGGTTTCGTTTCCGAGTAGACGATTACGGAATCCAGCATTCTCAGGATATTTACGGATGCAGAAATCCCGGCGGCGGAATTCCTTCCGCGATTTGTCACGATTACGGAGATCGTTCCTGTTTCGCCGGGGTTTTTCGCCGCGGCTGACATATCAAGCCTTTTCATCGCGACGTCGTATGGAAGAATGGCGACGCTGTTTTCAGTACCGGGAGTTGCCCCCGCAGTGTCCACGCATTCCGCCCAGTTCGTCGAGTCGTTACCTCCGAGATAATCGACCCTTTCCAGAGATCGCCCCGTACTGCCGCCATAGGATGGAAGGTAGTTCATTGTGTCGACAAGATTACCGAGGTTGTCGTAGAGTCCGATCCCGTCACCGGAGTTGTTCATCGACGGGAGGGATTGGACTATAAGGTTTCTTACGGCGTAGTGGAGCCGCGAGACCGAAGAGTCTTTGCAGAGCACGGCAAAATCGTTCGGGGCGACCGGTGATCCGGATTTGATTTTCGCTGAGCCGCCGTGAGTGACGATCCTGAAGTTCGACAAATCGATCACATCGGTGCCCGGGTTGAATAATTCCATCCACTCCTGTTCTCCGGCAAGTTTCGGCGCGTACATTATTTCGTTTACCACCACAGCAGCGGCCGGCAGGCCGACATTCAACTTTATGAATTTCAGGTTATCGGACGTTCGCTCATCGTCCGGGAAGTCGATGAAGATGCCGAAGCGATATGTGCCGTAGGTCAGTACGGCTGTGCGAAGGTTGACGGCAACCGAGTCGCCGGACGACAATTTTCCTACGGTGACCGAATCGACCGATTCGCCGGCATTGAAAAGACTGTCGTGATTCGTGTCTATGAAAAGAATCACCGTCGCGTCTCCGGCCGACTCAAGTCCGACATTGACGACATTTGCCGTGACGGTGGTGTTGTCACCCGACCGCAGGGATACCGGGATCCAGGAGATGTTCCCGACCGCAAGGTCGTGGTCGCGCGGTGTTACACTGTTGAT
>JAJYJD010000329.1 GCA_021789755.1 Bacteroidota bacterium | reverse complement strand
GCGCGTTTAATCGGAAAGAGCGGAAAAGATGTCAACCAGCTCGAAGCCGAGTTGAAGAAGCTCACCGGAAGAGAAGCAGTCAAGATAAAGACTTTCGAAATAAAACGTCCCGAACTCGACGCTTACCTGGTTGCAGAAAACATTGCAAGCCAGCTTGAAGGAAGAATCAATTTCAGACGTGCGATGAAAAACGCGATCACGTCGGCGAGCAGGATGGGAGCCGAAGGGATCAGGGTCATGTGCGCGGGAAGACTCGGCGGCGCAGAAATAGCCCGCACGGAGCAATACCGTGAGGGACGCGTCCCGTTGCATACTCTTCGTGCAGACATCGATTATGCCAGCGTCGCCGCCAGGACGATCTACGGTCTGATCGGCGTAAAAGTCTGGATTTGCCGCGGTGAAGTTTACGGACCGCTTCCGCGATAACACTAAGGAGACCCGAAAATGTTGATGCCCAAAAGAGTAAAATACAGAAAGACCCAGCGCGGAAGGATGCGGGGGAAGGCTCAGCGTGGAAGTACGGTGGCCTTCGGAGATTTCGGTCTGAAGGCTCTTGAGCCCGGCTGGATTACTGCCCGCCAGATCGAGGCTGCTCGTGTCGCGTTGACCAGGCAGATGAAGCGCGACGGAAGAATCTGGATCAGGATTTTTCCGGACAAACCGGTCACCAAGAAGCCGGCTGAAACGAGAATGGGAAAAGGGAAAGGCATGCCCGAGTTCTGGGTGGCTGTCGTGAAACCCGGGAGGGTCATGTTCGAGATCGGCGGCGTCAGTTCGGCGCTGGCCGAGGAAGCGTTGAGGCTCGCAGCACACAAGCTCCCGATAAAAACAAAGTTTGTCGTCAGTATGGATTACGAGGGTTAGGAAAATGATTAAGCCCCATGAACTCCGGCCGATGTCGGAGAAAGAAATTACGCAGCGTATCAAGGACAATCTGGAAGCGCTCGATAAAATCAAGTTTCAGAAAGCCGTCGGCGGCGATGTGAAAAACCCCGTCCAGATCCGGTTTCTCAGGAAGGAGATTGCAAGGATGAGAACGATTCTCCACGAGCGAAAGATCGAAGCCGAGAAGAACGCCGCTAAAGCTCCAGACAAGAGTGAGGTCGCCTGATGGAAAGCTCAACCGGGAAAAGAAGTCTGCGAAAAGGCAGAATCGGTAAGGTGGTAAGCAACAAGATGCAGAAATCGATCGTGGTCAGTATCGAACGAATGGTCCCGCACCCCATTTACAAGAAGTACTTCAAGAAGACCACGAAACTTATGGCGCATGACGAAAAGAATGAAGCGCGTATCGGCGATATCGTGAGAATCATGGAAACGCGGCCGCTGTCCAGGAGCAAACGCTGGCGCCTCGTGGAAATTGTCGAAAAAGCGAAGTAACGGAGGTTTAGAAATTGATCCAGGAAGAGACGAATCTCGTAGTCGCCGACAATTCGGGCGCGAAGAAAGTCCGCTGCATACGAGTGCTCGGCGGACATGACAGGCGTTATGCCGGACTCGGAGATTTGATTGTCGTCTCCGTCAAGCAGGCGATACCGGGCGCCGAGGTGAAAAAGGGCGACGTGTCGAAGGCCGTTGTGGTGCGCACGAAGAAAGAGTACAAACGGTCCGACGGTACGTTTATCCGGTTCGACGAAAATGCCGCGGTCTTGCTGAATCCGCAGGGTGAGCCGCGCGGTACCCGCATCTTCGGCCCGGTCGCGCGGGAACTTCGGGATAAACAGTTCATGAAAATTGTCTCACTCGCACCAGAAGTGCTTTGAAAGAGGTCTTACGAATGAACGTTCATAAAAATGATATGGTCCTGGTTATCAGCGGAAACTCGCGCGGAAAATCCGGAAAGGTCCTCCGCGTGATTCCCGATAAGAACAGGCTTCTCGTAGAGGGAGTGAATATCAGGAAACGCCACACGAAGCCGACACGGCAGATGCCTGCGGGCGGCATCCTCGAAAGAGAACAATCGGTGCATGCCTCGGACGTAATGGTCATCTGCCCGAAATGCAGCAAGGCGAGCAGGGTCGGTTATGCGACAGTGGCTGCGGCGACAGGCGGACGCAAACAGAAGATGCGCGTCTGCAAAAACTGTAACGAAATGTTTTAACTGAGTCAGACAAATGGCAAAAGAGAAAAGCGAAAAACAACCACAGCAGGGCGGCAAGGAAAAGAAGGCCAAAGCCGCGCCGCAGTCGAAGGCAAAAGGGGCCGCTCAGGCGGAGGAAGTCGTCGAGGAAAAAGTAACCCCGCGCCTTTCCGAACTTTACAAGAAAGAAGTGGTCCCTTCTCTGATGAAACGGTTCGGCTACAGGAACACTATGCAGGTTCCGAGGCTGGAGAAGATCTCCATCAACTGCGGGGTCGGCGAGGCAACGCAGGACCAGAAAATCCTGGAGACCGTAGTCCGGGAACTGACCACCATATCCGGGCAGAAGCCGGCGATCACGCGCTCGAAGAAGGCTATATCGAACTTCAAGCTTCGGGAAAACATAGCGATCGGATGCAAGGTCACTCTGAGGAGCGCGAAGATGTACGAGTTCATGGACCGGCTCATCAGCCTGGCAATACCGCGCGTGCGCGATTTCAGGGGGGTGCCCGACAAATCGTTCGACGGGCGCGGGAACTACACGCTCGGATTGAAGGAGCAAATAATCTTCCCAGAAATAGACGTGGACAAGATCGAGAGAATATTCGGCATGGACATAACGTTTGTGACCACTGCCAGGACCGATGAAGAAGCATACGAGTTGTTGAAAAGCTTCGGTATGCCTTTCAGGAAACGCGAAGCGTCCGAAGGGGCCTTCGGAAAAGCTGCTTAATTTCGAAAGGAGTATTTGAGTGGCGCGAACAGCAATGATAGTAAAAGCTCAAAGGGAGCCGAAGTTCAAAGTGCGGAAGCACAACCGCTGCACGATATGCGGGCGACCGAGAGCTTACTACCGCAAATTCGGCGTATGCCGCATTTGCTTCAGGAAATTGGCTTTGGACGGGTTGATACCCGGAATAAAAAAAGCAAGTTGGTAATTTAATTCAGGAGTGGAAGTCGATGTCGATGACTGACCCTATTGCTGATTTTCTCACAAGACTGAGAAACGCGGCAACTGCACGCCAAAGAAGAGTGGATGTGCCGGCTAGTAATCTAAAGAGAGCCATTACGAAAATCCTTTATGAGCAGCATTACATAGATAAGTACAGCGAAATGGAAGCGGATGCTCAGGGAACGATCAGGATCTATCTGAGGTACTATAATGGCAAACCTGTCCTTTCAGGATTGAAACGAGTATCCGTACCGGGCCGCCGCGTCTATGCCGGGGCGACCGAGATTCCCCGCGTATTGAACGGACTCGGTGTCGCGATCGTCTCGACCAACAAAGGCGTAATGACAGACAAAGATGCCCGTCGCATGAATGTCGGCGGAGAAATAATCTGTTACATCTGGTAACCACAAGGAGTTTCTAAAGTGTCACGAATTGGCAAAAAGCCCGTTGCGATCCCCAAAGGAGTGACGGTGCAGGTGTCCGATGGATTCCTGAAGGTGAAGG
>JAJYJD010000328.1 GCA_021789755.1 Bacteroidota bacterium | reverse complement strand
TTCTGTCGCCAGCACTGATATCGTAGCCATCCACCCAGCCTGTGTGGGTGACGGGGTCCCCAGGCAGCAAGTAACTGGTCACGATGCCGTGAGCCGCAGCATATGTAGAGGCGGTGTAAACCGGCTCGCCGCCCGGCCACCCGGGATAAGGAAGATAACCCCTGCACAGATTGAAGAATTCAGATGCGCCATCACTGCCCCCCCAGTTGGGATCGTTGAGCTGTTGAGATCCGGCAGCAAAGTAGTCGTAACCTGTCATTGGCGAATACTGTTTGTTGGTTTGGTACCAGTACTGGTACCCATGTCGCCACTGGAAATCAATAATAGCGCTATCATCGGGGTTTCCGGTGTAGTGGGCAGGGCCCTGCAGGAAACAGCCGCCGCTAGCCGGTGGCGCAAGCCCGATAGCGGAGTACTTCGAATCCGTGGGTTCGCCGTTGTAAACAAAGCCGAGCGCAAGCGTGGAATCACAACCCGCATAATCGTCGCCGTAGTACCCGTTATCAGGGTCTCTCCACTGGACGACATAAGTACTGTCAATTTCGGAATTAGGATTGCTGGTCGCCGTTCCCTTGTATATAAGTTTCACCTGTTTGAAGTACATATCGTTCAAAGGCGTCGACGTGGCGTAATCCCAAATTGTCTGCTGTTCTTCGATGCCGGTCGGCGGCGAACCCAAAACTGCCGTCGATTGACTCCAGACATCGTTACAGACGAACCATATCGTTTGGGTAGCTCCAGGGATTCCCGGAATATCATGAGGGTTGCTGGGATCAAAAGTATGAGTCGCATCGTTATAGAGTAAGGTACCGACCGTATCGACGTACCAGGGAGCTCCCTTGGCGGCCGGCCACTGTGTCCAATCTGTATGATATTGATCCACGAGAGCATTGATTTCCGAAGTTGTCACCTGGCTCGTAGAGACCTGGTTGAATGTCGCTGCGTCGATCGTCAGATCCGGTATCGAGTTACCGGGCTGATTCGGATAGACATCCGGCCTCACACGCCAGATTCTCACGTTTGGACTGTTAGGATCGTCAGTACCTGTCGTTACACCTGACGCATTCTGAATGATCTGGCCGGAATGCATTCCGGTTGCGTACGTCGCCCCTTCAGCACGAAGCGTGGGGGTCGAACCGTCGTTCACGAACCCGGCCAATACTATACCTTCCTGAAAGATGACCCCGACTCCCGACCCGCGAGGGAATTCGCCGATCCATGAACCGGCGACCTGGGGCGGATAGAGTGCATCGTCCTGCATCCAGGCTGTTATGTTGTTGCCGTTCAAGAGCGAAAGAGTCGGTGATCCCATCACCGCAAAACGTTTTTGGACCTTCTTAGAGTTCGGCCCCTCTTTTGCGAGGGCAATAGAGCCCAGGGCAAAGAAAGCGGCCAAAAGCACTATCCCTAAGAATCCTTTGGACGACTTGCCATGAGATTTCATATCAGCAATCTCCTGAATTTTTTAAAACTTGAATTTCGTGATTTATCATCGCATTCATTCTTCAGAACTCCAGTCTCGCGCCTACTCTGAGCTGACGAGGCATACCGAAGTTTGAAAAGCCATTGTCTGACCGTTGATTCTGTTCATCAAGCCCGTTGATGACATTATACATCGGCACAAACATGGCCCCTTCGGCGCTAACGATTGTCGAGCTTAACGAGGAGCTGCTCAGGAAGCCGTCCGAATAAGCATTGCCTGTTCGGTAGTAGACATTGATGACATTCTGTGTATTAAGGAGATTCTGTGCGTAAATGTAAATATTAAGAGACATCCCGCCTGGCAAGTCAAAATTCTTGTCCAGTCTTGCGTCAAGCTCGGAAACCCAAGGAGTGGTCGAGCTGTTGACGGCCTCGACGGGCAGCCTGCCACGGGCATCCTGGTTCGTCAGGATAGCACCCTCCCACGCCGCTGTCTGGCCGGCTCCTCCGGTCGCAAGCGTATAAGGGTGTCCCGAGTTGAACGTGAAGAGCACATTCAATCCAAGCTGCTGGAGAATCGGGCCGCCGTCATTTTTCCCAAAGCGGTAATCGAGCATGACCGACCCGCGGTTCGCCTGGTCGTAGTCCAGAGCTGTAACCATAGTAACCGGAATTCCGGCAACGCTCTGAAGCGCTTGGGCACCGTTCGGGAATGAGTTGGTACCACGGGCGTCCTGCAGAGTATAATTGAGCTGCGCTTCCAACCTCTGAATTCTTCTGACACGCAGACTAAGCTCCAAACCCATGACGGTTTCAAAATCACCGTTGGTGAGCAGATCGTAATTTCGTGCCAGAGCTCCCGTGGATGTCGTGATACGCACGTCGGTAAGCTGGCCCTGGACATTCTTATAAAAGCCCGTAGCGTCGAAGGCAGCAAAGTCAGTGATCTGCTGGGACAGCCCGACTTCATATTGAGTCGTCCTTATCGGTGCTACGTTGAAGCCGACACCGCCGCCGACGAAATAGTAGTTCGCCTGGAACATCTGCGCGACGGCTGCGGGTCCGGAATAGAGGTCGCTCAACTGCGGCGCCTGGACAAACTTCCCGTATTCCAGGTGAAATACCGTCCTGTCAGTGACAGGAAACGAAAGGCCTAAGCGCGGCTCGAGATAGGTGAAAGCTCTGCTTATCGAGTACCCGAGCGAGTCGGTCTTCGAGTATGGAACCGCCGAGAAGGTATTGATGTCGAACCCGGGGTTGGCCAGGTTCGGGAAATTCCAGCCGTCAGTGGATATATTATCGAGTCTCAATCCGGCATTGATAACGAGGTCACTGAACTCTATTCTGTCCTCAATATATCCCGCAGCAAAGTACGGGTGTTTCGGGGCATCGCCACCGGAACCATTGTAAACATTTCCGAACTCATCGTATCCGTAATTGTTCACTGCATTGGCACGCAGGAGATTTGCCAACGCACTGGCAATCCTCGCTGAATCAGGGTTCTGCTCTAACGTACCGAACGTGCCTGCGCCTACTCCTCCGTATGTCCTTACGGTCCAATATTGGTAAGAACCGCCGACCTTGATCTCATGGTTCCCAATCTGAGAAGTAAGATCCACCGAGCCGCCAAAATAGCCGTTGTGGTTCTTTCCGAAACCGGTCAGGTTGGTCCCGGGACGAAGGAATGGAAAGCCGGAAAAATCATACGGATGCGGGCCGGAAATCAAAGTAGAATAAGTCCAACCGTGGGCCGCGGCAGCGACACTGTCGCCGTATTGCAACACGTTTATTCCATAGTTGGGGTCCGTCGACATATCTCTGTAATCCAGATAATTAAGATTGACCTCGAAGAATGTGGTCGCCGACAGGAAGTAGCTGATCTTCGCGTTCAGCAGGGCATTCTGCGACTGGAACAATCCGGTCTCCCCAAGGTCAAAAATGTCAAAGAGGTTCGAGTTGTTTGACTGGGCATTAGAAGTAAACGCTCCTGAAATTCTTATTTGCAGCGGAGTATAGTCGAACAATAACGACCCGTTGAGGCTGTATCTGTTGTTCATCCCCTTCGGAAGGTTTCCGCCGTTCCACTGAACCAGCGCCGAGTCACCTTTCTGTCCG
>JAJYJD010000042.1 GCA_021789755.1 Bacteroidota bacterium | reverse complement strand
TGAATGACGTTACGATTGTAAACGACACGGATATATGGGCCGTGGGAATGATCTATCTCGATTCCGCTGACGGCAATCCGGATATTACCCCTTACAATGCGGTCCATTGGAACGGAAAGGCGTGGTCAATACCGCGCATCGAGTTTCATACCATTTGTGGTCAATCTCATATGGGATCATATCCGATTAGTTCTGTTTATAGTTTTGCTCCAGATGATATTTGGTTTAGTGATGCTGGGGAAATGGTACATTGGACCGGCAGTCAGTATGAAAATGATTGCTCGATCGGTTCTCAGATCAGCGGGGCTATCAATAGAGTATGGGGAACATCGTTGACAAACCTATATGTTGTGGGGAACAACGGAACAATTCTTCACTACTCCAACAGTAACTGGGTAAAGCTTGCCAGCGGCACGACCACCGATATCAACGATGCATGGGGCGTGGGGAATTCGCCTGTTTACTGCGCTGTCTCGAATTCATTCGATCCGAATGAAGAAAAAAGGATACTCAAGATAACAAACGGGACCAAGGTGGACACGGTCAGCTGGGTTGGGCGTGAAGTCTCGTCCGTCTGGACGCCTGACGGCACGCACCTCTATGCCTGCGGAGACGGAGTGTTTGAAAACGACGGTGGCGGATGGAAGGAGATGGTGACAGGAGCATCCATATATACGAGTTGCATACGCGGCAATGGCACAAACGACATAGTCGTAGTGGGAGGATTCGGATTCATCGCTCACTGGAACGGCGCGCACTGGGAAATATATCCCCCGTCAATGGACGTGCTATACACAAAAGTAGCCATGAAGGGAAACATGATCGTTGCCGTCGGTAACTCCGCGACCAGCGAGCAAGCTGTTATTACGGTAGGTAGCAGATGAATAACCAAAACAAGAACCAAAACAGGAGAGCAATCATGAAAGCGTTCTTACGTTACTTTGTTCTTGTGTTCCTCGTTATCACTCTGAGTAGCGCGACTTCGCATGCTCAATCATTCGAGCAAAGGACCCAGGCTAACATCGATTCCTTGAGAGCGGCGCGGGCAAAGCTCTCGCAATCCGACCGGAAGATCCAGTCGCAGATCTATGACGTAATAACAAGATATAATCGGGGTATTGTCGCAGGAGAAAGTCCCAAAGAGGCTGCACGAAAATGCCAATCTCCTTTCAGGATCGACAGTAGCCAAAGCATTTACGTGATGATAACCACAACGCCTACATCGGGCTCACAGCGAGCTTCTATTGAAGAGGCTATACATTCGAACGGCGGCGTGGTTCACTCCGCTTATTCGACGGTTATCTATGCCTCAATTCCTATAAGCGCAATCAGGACCATAGCTGCACTTTCACAGGTTGGCTCGATAAGCCCATTCTCCGGTGGGGGGTACTGGCAGATAATAAGTGCCGGGTACACACAGCTTGACGTCAATCAGGCATACTCGACTTACGGCGTAACCGGCCAGGGCGTGACCATCGGTGTGATCAGCAACGGAGTGAACGACATAACTACCGTGGAAAATGCTGGAGAGCTGCCGATCGTGACGATCAGAAACGCGGGCGGTACGGGTTCTGCTGATAACGAGGGCACTGCAATGTTGGAAATAGTCCACGATCTTGCACCGAATGCTTCTCTTGTATTCTACGGCCTGGGGGACACACCGACATACGAGAGTCTCGCTAATGGAGTTAATGCCCTTGACAATGCTGGATGCAGAATCATCGTCGACGACGCGTTCGATCCCAATGAGCCATACTTTTCAGATGACAACGATCTGGGAGCAGCGATTCACGAGTTTATCACCGGTGCAACGGGGAGCTATTCCGGGGGCACATGGACCGGGGGGACATACGTGACAGCAGCAGGGAACGGTGCACAAGACCTCTATGGAGGAACCGGGAATTTTGGTTCGGGTAGCACAAATACTTTCCAGGATGGCAAGTCCTACCTGCAAATTTCGGTTCCACCGGGAAGTTATCCTATAGTTCTTCAGTGGAAGGACTCATGGCTTACTCCGCTGTATGACTGGAATCTGCAGGTTGAAGATGCTAATGGAACAATGATCGGTTCAAGTGAACAGACCCAGGGCCCGGGGGTACCGCCGATCGAACGAGTCAACGTGACAAATACCTCGGGATCGAACCAGACTTACAGAATTATCTTAACAGCTTCGAATGGTGCTTCCGAACTCTCGATCCCGTTCAAAATCTTCGCACCCGGTTGCACCGTCACGGACAACACGATCGGAAATGAAGTGTTCGGTCACGCTGCTTATCCCGGAGTGGTTAGCGTCGCCGCATACGAATCCGATGCCCAGACTACCATAGCATCATACAGCTCTCGCGGGCCGGCTACAATGTATTCATCGGAGACCCTGCAATGGCAAACCGAGAATGTCCCGACAATTACCGCGACCTCAAAGGTTGAGACCTACGTCGGCAGCAGCGATTTGTGGATAGAAAACGGGCAGAAAATGGATCCGTTCGACGGTACATCGGCCGCTGCTCCGGCCATTGCGGCAATCGCCGCCCTTTTCTTTCAGGCACATGGCTCACTAGGCAATCAGGATTTCTACAATGACCTCATAGCGACGGGGACGGCAGTCGGATCGAATCCAGGCGACCACAATTGGTATGCCGACGCAGGTTACGGCAAAGCAAACGCGCTTGCCCTTCTTCAGAAGGCAGCATCAACTGTTGCGACACCTGTCTTCGCGCCGCCATCCGGTGAAGTTGCGTACCCTTTGACAGTCGCAATCTCTTCGGCTACCCAAGGAGCCGACATTTATTACACAGAGGATGGATCAGACCCAACCCAGAGCTCTAACCTGTATTCGGCTCCTGTTTCCGTACCTTCCGGCGTTTCAAACATTACTTTCAAAGCGAAAGCTTTTCCGAATTCGAGCCAGACGGGACTGAATGCCAGCGACATTGCGACGGCTACTTACGTGGTTTCCACTGACGCCAGCCCCACCGTCCTTCCTGTGTCAGGCACGTATTATTCCGTTGTAACCGGTAAGGTGACTTTCCCTGCTGGTTACGTGCTATACTACTACGTCGATTCCCCGGGTTCAGGAGGACACGGTGATGTCGCGACGAGCACGAGCCCGTGGTATCCGGTTTGGGGTCCGGCATCCGCTTACCAGGGTACTCACACTTATGTTTTTTCTCTAGCGAATCCTAATACAGGTACATGGGGCCCTTCGGTCTCTGTCAAATACACTCTTAACCCAGGAGTCGTGGTTCGACAGGAATACCAGAAAGACGTCGGTTTCCTGGACAATATCACGACACCGACCCTTCCCTGGAGCATCTATCAGTTGGGGCAGTGGGAGAATTACACCGGCGCAGTTGGTTTTGCGGCTCCGACGTCGTCTACCAATTGGTATCTTCTCGCAAACCGCAGCTGGTATCCCGGTACGAACCAGAAATATTGGGAATGGAAAAACATTTCGCAGAGTGTTTCAGTTCCAAACTACGCGCAGATTGCTGTGGATCAAAACACTAGTGAGATCGACGGAGTTTTCCAAGCAACGGCGGACGCAAACCTCCAGTCACAGCTCATGGAAACAGGTGCATTGGGAGGGTATGTCAATTTCTACGATCCATGGTATCCCGATGAAAACGATCCAACTTACGGATTAAGAAACCGGGGAGCATCTGCCATTGCCCACCAGATATATTATAGTTCGAATGTGCAATACAACATTGGTACTGGCTCTCCAAATATGGGAGTCTTTACAGGACAAGGCGGGCCTCCAAACTGGACAGGTACATCGTACTCCATTAATGCACCTCAAACGCAAACAGTCGGAGGTCATAATGCACAGTTTACAGGCTGGAGTGTCTCTCCTTCGACCAGCGTAACGTTTCAAAATGCGAGTGTAAACAAGACCGGCGTTGTGTTCAACAGCCCTGATGCAGTAATAACGGCAAACTATAAGGGCCTCCAGCTCTCGAACGATGCCTCCGCCTACTCCGACAACAGCCAGCGGAAGATGATACGAACTCAAAATGGCTACTTCTTTGAAACGTACACTGACGCTGGACACGTGTGGCTCGAGTATTCAAATGATAACGGGCGAAGTTGGACGCTTGGCAATGGCGGACAGCCACTTGATGGTACGGCTGGTGGAAAATGTCCTTCCATCACTTTTATATATTACCCGACCTGGGGCATTAGCTACGTTGGTGTCGTATGGCAGCAGAAGTCAGGTTCAAACTACACCATTCAAGGCCAGATCTTTAATCAATTGTCTTCCGGCGGGATAGATCCCTCCGCTCCTGCCACTCTGTACAGCGAACCCAACGATTTGTATGGAACCAATGCAAATCCAAATCTTATAATGAATGGAACCTTCCCAGCCTATTATTTTGTGACGTTCGAAAAAAAGAACACGAGCGGTGACTTACAACCGGGCATAGATTGGATAGCTGGCAATCTTCAAAATATGGGCGGGGGCCAGCTCCAGGGCCCGTTCAATTACGAGGGACAATCAGGCTGGGTACAGGGAACAAATGCAAACTCCATCAGTGCCGCAGTAGCTCTCTATCCGGGCGATGCCGGCAGTTATACTTCGCTAGGTGTGCAGCTCGTTTACCAGGACGATTATTCTCCACAAAACGACCAGAGCCAGATCAGACAAGCGTGGGTGGAGCTGGATAGGAACAGCCAGAGCGCGACCCCTGGGGTTACACTCAGTATCCGAACCCACCATCGGTAATCAACGATTACTGCGCCAACGATTATAATCCGTCAGTGGTGATCGATGCCTACGAAGACTGCATGGCTTGCTGGATAGACAACATCCCGAATAATGAAGACGGTTCCTGGGCTCAGGTCGACCAGATGACGTTTAATTTAATCGGCAGCTCGGTGTTCTACTACTACGGTGACGGCGTCCAGTCTTGTTCACTAAATCTTCCCGATAATAATTTTAACGACGGATATGCCGATGGTTTCGCAGTATGGAGCCAAATATATAACGGCACGTGGTCCAATCAATCTCTCTTTTTTGAAAGCGGAACCCCAAATAACAACGACTTTAGAACGCTGAATACGTCAGGAAAGTATCTCCAGCTGGCAAACGGTACCGATGTAGATGCCATAAATAATATGTACGTCTCGTCGTTTTACCCATTTACAGTTCCATATTATTTCTCTACATCGCAGGACCTCGGCAGCATGAGCATACTGTTCAAGACGAGTCCCAGTCCGATTTCCGTAGGCAGGGGATGCAACATCAGTAAAGGGAGCGCAAACTTTACCTACCGATTCGGCGACCTGAATGTCGACGGGAAGAACATAGACTTCATGAACGCCCCCGACACGCTTAACTATAGAAACCTTGATAGGGTTGATAGCGTTCTTGAGACACAACCGTTTCAAGTAAACGCAAATTCAAATATCGTTTTCACAGAGCGATCCGGGTTTTCCGACTCAGCATCAGCAATCCACGCTCTTGGAGACAGCGGCTATATCGGGTATAAAGTCGAGGCACTTGACAATGCCACCGGTCGGGTCCTGGGAACAATCCGTGAAGGGAAGATGACCTCCACAAACCTCCGGCCATTTAAGCTGGTTCCCTATAAACTGAGCACAAACGGACTCACAGGAAAAACAGTCAGAATCAGAATCGTTCTTAACACAAATCTTGACAGTACAAATGTCTCTCTCGCAAAGTGTTTTGCCCTGGAAAACGCTGCGACAGGATCAAATATTCAGTCAGCGTCGTTGCAACCCATAAACGCAATCACGGCATTCACCCTTGCGCAAAACTATCCCAATCCATTCAATCCAACCACTGTTATCAACTATCAATTGCCGATTGATGGTCACGTAACCCTGGTAGTCTATGATGTTCTCGGCAGAAAGGTGAATACGTTGGTCGATGCAGATAAGAGTGCTGGAAGTTACGAGGTCAACTTTGACGGGAGAGACCTTGCGAGCGGAGTATATTTTTATCGGGTGGATATTCACGGCAGCAATGGAAGGGATTTCAGCTCCACGAAGAAAATGCTTCTGGTCAAGTAAATCCGGGATTACAGGCCGCCTTCACGCCTCTTTTGCGGGGAAAGAAGTCGAGCCTTTGTCCGAAACTTGAATTGTACGCCATAAAAAAGGGGCGGCCTCACGACCCCCCTTTCAAAACGGAATATTAGCGATGCCTAGTTCGAGGAAACGACCCAGGTGTTCCCCGACTTTAGCAGCTTGTCGAGGTCACCGGCGCCGCGCTTCTTCGTTACTTCCTGGATTTGCGCGCTCATCATTTCTTCATAGGACTTCCTTTCGGCAATAAAGAAAATGCCGATTGGCGTGGGGAAACCGGGACGATCGCTGAAAGTTGCGAGCAGAACGGCGAGGTCGAACGATTTCTCGTCGTAGACGAGAACGTCGTTCAAACCGGACTTTCCGTCCTTCAACGAGACAATTTCCGGAGTGAAGCCGTTCAGTCTGACTCCCTTGTCGTTCTCTTTTCCGAACACGAGAGGTTTGCCGTGTTCCAGATACAGAACATTGTCCGGCTTCGTTTCTTTCTCCGTCAGCTTCAGGAAAGCCCCGTCGTTGAACACGTTGCAGTTCTGATATATCTCGATGAACGAAGTCCCCTTGTGTCTCGCAGCACGCAGAAGAACCTGCTGGAGATGCTTAGGATCTCTGTCCAGGCAGCGGGCGACAAACGTTCCCTCCGCGCCGAGCGCGAGCTGAACGGGATTGAACGGATAGTCGATAGTTCCGTACGGGGTCGACTTCGTTTTCTTGCCGAGTTCCGAAGTGGGCGAGTACTGCCCTTTCGTCAGGCCGTAGATTCTGTTGTTGAACATGAGTATCTTCAGCCCGATGTTGCGCCTCAGCGAATGGATGAGATGATTGCCGCCTATTGAAAGCGCGTCGCCGTCGCCGGTAGCGACCCAGACCGTGAGATCGGGGTTCGCAGTTTTGACTCCGCTCGCTATTGCGGGGGCGCGGCCGTGTATACCGTGGACACCGTAAGCATCCATGTAATACGGGAAACGGCTCGAACATCCGATGCCGGATATGAACACATGTTTCTCTTTGGGTGTGTCGAGGTCGGGAAGAATCCTTTGGACCTGCGCGAGGATGGAATAGTCGCCGCAACCCGGGCACCATCTCACATCCTGATCGGACGCGAAATCCTTCGCGGTGTATTTTTTCGTCTGAGTTTCACCATTTCCATTTGATGTAGCCATTACTTAGCACCTCCTAATGCAGCTTTGATTGCCTCTTCAAGTTCAGCCGAGCGGATAGGAAGACCTCTCACTTTGTTGTACTGGACCGCGGGGATCAGGTATTCGGACCTCAGAAGCTTCGCCAGCTGACCGAGGTTGATCTCCGGAACAAAGATAGTCTTGAAGCTCTTCAAAACGTCTCCGAGGTTTCGCGGGAACGGGTGCAGGTACCGGAGATGCGCGTGAGATATCTTGTAACCATTCTTGCGCATCCTATCGACCGTCGACCTGACAGCCCCGAAAGTGCCGCCCCAGCTTACGACAAGCAATTCGCCGCTCTGCTCGCCGTACACGTCCTGGAGAGGGATATCTTTCTCGATTCCTTTTACCTTCTCGGCTCTGAGGTGAACCATAAAGTCGTGGTTATCCGGATCGTAGCTGACGTCGCCCGTGATGTTCGCCTTTTCGAGACCGCCGATCCGGTGTTCTAATCCAGGTGTCCCGGGTAAAGCCCACGGACGGACGTTGTTCTCGTTCCTGGAGTATGGATTGAAATTCTCCGGGTCTGTCCTGAAGTGAACCGGGATCGGTGAAAGGTCCTTGGCATCGGGTACAAGCCATGGCTCGCTGCCGTTCGCCAGATAACCGTCGGTAAGAAGATAGACCGGCGTCATGTACTTAATTGCGATTCTCGCCGCTTCGTAAGCCATATTGAAGCAATCTGCAGGTGTGGCTGCGGCAATTACGGGTGCCGGCGCTTCGCCGTGACGCCCGTAGGTAACGAACATCAGGTCCGACTGTTCGGTCTTCGTCGGCAAACCTGTGGAAGGACCTCCGCGCTGGACATCGACGATTACGAGCGGGAGCTCCAGCATTATACCGAGACTGATCGTCTCCGATTTCAGGGCAGCGCCGGGTCCGCTCGTACCTGTGACGGCCAGACTTCCGGCATATGACGCGCCGACCGCGGCGCCTGCCGCCGCTATTTCGTCCTCCGCCTGGTAAGTCTTCACATTGAAGTTCTTGTAAGCCGACAAGTTGTGAAGGATGTCGCTGGCAGGAGTTATCGGATAGCTCGCATAGTATAGCGGCAAACCCGCTCTTTGCGCTGCGGCAACAACGCCGAGCGCCGTTGCTTCGTTGCCGGTTATGTTTCTGTAAAGACCCGGCTTCAGTTGAGCAGGCTTCACTTCGAATCGCGCGGCGAATGCTTCTGTGGATTCGCCGTAGTAGAATCCTGCCTTCAGAGCCTTATCGTTGGCTTCCGCGATCTGCGGCTCTTTTCCGAATTTCTCTTTTATCCACTGCTCCGTGGTGTCGAGCGGCCGGGAGTACATCCAGTACATCAGGCCGAGTGCAAAGAAGTTCTTGCAGCGAACCATCTCCTTCTGTGACAAACCGCTCCCCTGGAGCGCGTTCAGAGTAAGCTTTGTAATCGGGACTTCGATTACCTGGTAATTGCTGAGCGAACCGCTGCTCAGCGGATTCGCCTCGTAACCCGCAAGGGTCAGATTCTTATCGTCGAACGAATCTATGTTCGCGATTATCACGCCGCCCTTCTTGAGGTCCTTAAGATGGACCTTCAGCGCTGCCGGGTTCATCGCTACCAGGACATCCGGGTGGTCGCCCGGCGTCAATATATCCCAGCTTGAGAAGTGAAGCTGAAAACTCGATACACCGAATAACGTTCCCGCAGGAGCTCTTATCTCCGCAGGGTAATCCGGAAGCGTGCTCAAGTCGTTGCCGACAAGAGCGGTCGTATTGGTGAACTGCGTGCCGGTAAGCTGCATACCGTCACCCGAATCACCAGCGAACCGAATCACCACATCATCCAAAGTTTCAATCGTCTTGCTCATTCGTATTTCCTCTGCTTAATTGCTTTCATGACAATTGGTTGAGAAATGGGAACCACCTGGCAAAGTAACCCGAAAGCACGGTTAGATTGTTCGTCATTATCAGTATCCCTACAGCGATCAATAGAACTCCTCCTATCACCTCAACCCATCTGACGTATTTACTGAACCTCCTGAAGAAAGATAAGAACGCGTTTATGCTCAGGCTCGTTACCAGGAAGGGTATGCCGAGACCGAGTGAATACACGGAAAGAAGAATTATTCCTTTCCCGATCGTGCTTTGCTGTGCAGCAATGGTCAGTATCGCCGCCAGCACGGGACCGATGCAAGGCGTCCATCCGAAAGCGAACGCCAATCCTGCGACGAATGAGCCAAGCGGGCCGATCTTTTTGTCCGTGTGAAACTTCTTTTCATAATTGAGAAACTTGATCTTAAACACGCCGGTCATGTGAAGTCCGAAGACGATGATTATCACGCCGGCGATTTTCGAAAAGAGCTCCAGCTTTTCAACCAGGAAGTGCCCGATAGCGGTTGCGGATGCACCCATCGCAACGAAAATAACGGAGAATCCCAAGATGAAGAGCACGGAGTTTAATGTTACTCTCTTGAAAAGGTCCGTGCGGGAACTGCTTACCAGTTCGTCAAAGCTGTAACCGCTTATGAAGGAAAGATACCCTGGGACGATCGGCAACACACAAGGCGAGATGAAGGATATTATCCCGAAAACAAATGCCGTCAATATGCTTACGTTTTCCACCGCTATCTCTCAAAAAATAATTCAAAAAGGATGTTCAAACAAGGTTGCGCAGCACAAATGAGATGAAAATAGCGTGCCGAAAGGTTCTGCCATCATCGAAGAATTCTTCACTTCAAAGAGCCCAACGCCGTTTCTCCGGGGCATCTTCACCCTGACAGTGGACGAGAAGCCACAATCTAAAAACACATGTTGCTGAGAATTAGCGGTTCATGCATGAGAGTGAATAGGTTGAAAAGCCGACCATGTTTTCCTCAAGGACGGCGGGCAAGCCCTGTCGAATGCCTCGCCGTCGCACATCACTGCTCCGGTTGTCTGACGACCGAGACGCTTATCTCGGCGGCTACTTGCTGGTGAAGCTTCACGGGGATCTTGTAGTTCCCCAGCGTCTTGATCGGCTCAGCAAGCTCAATTCTCCGCCGATCCACCTCGAAGCCCTTCTCGGCGAGTTTGTCGGCGATCATCTGCGAAGTGACTGAACCGAAAAGCTTGTCTTCTTCGCCCGCCTGGACTTCGACCGTGATATCCACGCCGTTGAGCTTCTGGGCAAGAGTCTCGGCATCATGTACTTCCCGGTTCAACTTTGCCTGGTAAGCTTTCTTTTCATTCTCTATCATCTTAATGTACCCGGGCGAGTACGGGTAAGCTACTTTCTGAGGAATAAGAAAATTCCTCGCGTAGCCGTCGCGAACGTCGACAACTTTGCCGATTTCGCCCAGGCCCTCGTAATTCTTTCTAAGTATTATTTTCATGACAACTCCTTGTGGAAAACAGCAATTAGCATTAAGCAAGCAGTAAACAGCACGGCGAGGTTTGTCCCCGTCGGTGCCGCCATCTGCCTGCTCCTTACTACATACCACTTTCTATCTTATAATGTCTGAGACGAAAGGCAGCAGCGCGAGGTGACGTGCACGTTTTATCGCGAGCGCGAGCTGACGCTGATGCTTTGCGCAGGTCCCTGTTACACGACGGGGAATGATCTTGCCCTGTTCGGAGGTGAACTTCACCAGGCGCTTTTCATCCTTGTAATCGACGTATACATCGCCGCTCTCGCAGAACCTGCAGACTTTCCTCTTCTTGATTTCTTTTACTGGTAACAATTCATTTACTCGCTGATTTTGTGTCCGTTGTTTTTAAGCAAATCGGATTCTTCGTTCGTAAGGAACCTGTCGAACGAATCATCCATGAAAGTTGATGGCTCGTCATCCGCGACCTGTTCGGTGGCAATATCCGCCGGACGCCCGCGTTTGTTGAGGAACTGGACCCGTCTCGCCTTGATCTCGACGATCGAGCGATTGTGACCGTCGTCGGTTTTCCAGTTTCGGCTTTGGAGCTCGCCGTCGATCAGAACGGCGCTCCCCTTCTTAAGCCTGTCACGGCAACTGTCGGCCAGCTTGTTCCACGCAACTATGCCTACATAGCACACATCTTCCTGCCATTGGTTCCCGCTGTCACGGAATTTCCTGTTCGAAGCAACCGTGAAGTTAACGACGGGGGTACCGTTCGTTGTCTGCCGAAAGATCGGGTCCTTCGTGAGGTTACCCGCAATTACGACGCAGTTCATTTCGGGCATCTTTAGGTCAGCCATAGATCCTCCATCAATAAGTTAGCCTTACTATCTGGTTCTACCTCTCATCATGATCTTTCCCGGCCGCAGCGTAATTCCGCCCGCCAGAAGGACGCGTTTCATCCGACTGGGTGGAGAATTCAGCCTGTTCGGTTCTCGAAGCACGCTGCCGACGACGTCTCTTCACGCCCGCACGGGCTTTCATCATATTCTTATCGACAACTACCGTAAGGTGACGGATCACTTCCTCGTCAAGCTTGAACGCCTGCTCGAGTTTCGTTACGATGTCTGTGGGGGATTTATGGAGCACCTGCACGTAGAATCCTGCGTTCTTCTTCCTGATGGTGTAGGCGAGACGCCTTCTCCCCCAACGGTCGACGGTCTTCACTTCACCGCCATTCTTGGCGACGAATTCCTGATAGCGTGTAATCACGGCTTCGATCTGGCCGTCTTCCAGGTTGGAATTGACAATGAACGTTGTCTCGTACTCTCGCTGAACTATGTTCAGTTTCATTCACCTCCTTCGGTCAATTTGGCTGTCCGCCGGTGAAAGCGGTCAGCAGTTTGGCGCCCGGCAACGGCTCGCCGGGGCGCGATTTTTATTCAGTTGAATCTGTTCATGGCAGTCTGGATGCCCGAGTTGATGAATACAAACACCGCCTCCGCGGCGCTCTTCACCATTTTCTCAACCTCAGGGATTTCATCTGCCTCGAAATTCGATAGGACAAAGTCTGCCATGTCCCTTCCGGGTACAACCTCCTCAGTCCCGATACCGCAGCGAAGCCTTGCAAATCGGTCATCATTCAAATGATAAATGATCGAGTATACACCGTTGTGTCCGCCGTCGCTGCCTCCTTTACGGATGCGAAGCTTGCCCAGCGGAATGTTGAAATCATCGCAGACGACGAGCAGGTCTGCGGGATCGACGCCAAATCTTTCGATTGCGCTTTTGACTGCAATGCCGCTGTTGTTCATGAATGTCGTGGGTTTCAGAAGCACGACGTCTTCCCCCGCGTGGTGCAACTCAGAAATGTAATACTCACCCTTCCCTGGTCGGAAACTTCGCTTGAGGTCAGATGCGAGGAGATCGACCACTCTGAAGCCGACGTTGTGCCTCGTCGCATCATATTCGCGTCCGACATTCCCGAGACCGACAATCATTTTCCTTCCCAATCCACGGAATCCTTAAAAAAGACACTGAGCTTTTGCGGAATATCAATCTGCCTTCTTCTTCCCCTTCTCCTTATCCCTGTCCTTCTCCCTTTCCTTATCCCTGTCCTTGTCCCTGTCCTTCTCCCTTTCCTTCTCTTCCGGAGCGGAAGCCTCACCCTCTTCCTCGGGCTTCTTCGCCTTCCCGATCACTTCCGGTTCGGTGGGTTGCTCAGCGGCAGCGGCTGCTACAGCCTCCGGAGTCTCTTCCTTGATCGTCGGCGGAGGGACAACCGTTACGATTGCAGCTTCGGGATTGTCAAGTATCTTGACTCCTTCCAGCTTTATGTCCTTTATATGCACCGAGTCCGCGATTCCGAGTTCGGTAACGTCGACGGTAATATGCTCCGGTACGTTGGTCGGGTCGCACTGTATCCTGATTCTGTGTATCGAGTGCTGAAGTATTCCGCCATCCTTCAAACCTTTCGCCGTCCCGAGAAGCTGGACCGGAATCTGGACTGAAATTTTCTCTCCCTCTTTTATACCGTGAAGATCGAAGTGCAGAATTTCTCCGCCGACGGGGTCATACTGAACTTCATTCAAAATGGCCCGGCGTTCGGTGCCGTCCTGGAATTTCACCCTGATCAGGTGTGTGACGTGCGAGCCGGCCAGCTTCCGAACCGGGACCTCGTCCGCCTGCAGGCTGAAGTTCTCACCGCCCCCATAGAACACTCCCGGAATCTTCTTATCAGCATGAAGTCTCTTCGATTTCTTGCCCATCAGTGTCCTTTTCTCAACATTCAAAACGACGTCTTCCATTTTTATCCTCTTACTTAATTTCGAATAATGAACTGATTGATTCATTCTGGTAGGTTCTACGGATCGCTTCCGCGAACAGTCTCGCTACCGATTCGACTTCGATTTTATCTGACTTCCGCTTGAGAGGTACCGTATCGCTGACAATGAGCTTTTTCAGCGCACTCCCCTCAATTTTTTCAAAGGCGTTGCCGCTGAAAATCGGGTGAGTGCAAGCGCCGTAAATGTCGCTCACTCCCGCAGCCCTGAGCGCGTTCACGCCGGCGACGAAAGTCCCCGCAGTGTCGATCAGGTCGTCGACTATCAGGACGTTCTTTCCCTTCACGTCTCCGATTATGTTTACGACTTCTGCAATATTGGCTTTGGGACGTCTCTTGTCTATCAGGACAAGATCCGCTTCGAGTCGGGTCGCATAAGCACGGGAGAACTTTATTCCGCCGACATCGGGGGATACCACGACAAGGTTCGGAATCTTCAGCTCTTTAATCTTCCTGACGAAAACAGCGGACGAGTAGAGATGATCGACAGGGATATCGAAAAATCCCTGGATCTGTGCAGCGTGAAGATCCATCGTCAGGATCCTGTCCGTGCCTGCTTTCGTCAGCAGGTTCGCAACCAGCTTTGAGGAGATGGCGACTCTCGGTTGGTCCTTCCGGTCCTGACGAGCATAGCCGAAATAAGGAATCACAGCGGTTATTCTCGACGCAGATGCGCGCTTCGCGGCATCGATCATGATGAGAAGCTCCATCAGATTCTCGGCCGGCGGGAACGTGCTCTGTATTATGAAGACATCCGAACCGCGAATGTTATCCGAGTATTTTACCCAGATTTCGCCGTCACTGAAATTGACGATCTCTCTCTCACCGAGAGGCTCGCCGATCTCATGAGCAATCTTCTCCGCTAAGCCGGGATTGCTTCTACCAGAAAATATTTTAATTCCGTCCATTTGTCACTTATAATTCTCGCCGTTAGCAAGGATCCTCCGCGGGAGGCGGATTCGGATGTCCCGACCGTATTCGTGTCGGGATACCTTACAGTTCAGCAATTGTTGAGATATGTCAAAACTCTGCCGGAAGAATCCGGTCCGGCCAAACACGACCAGAGAAGCCGTCATTGCGAAGTCTTACCCGGCACACCTGGCTACGCCAACCAGTTCCAGAAACTTCGCAGTCCCTTTGAGGCTCTTCAGCTCTCGCTCCCGCCTCATGGATTCTGCTCGTGTCTCATACTTCTCAAAGTACACCATCGACCATGGCCTGTATGCCTTTGTCGACTTTACTCTCCCTTCGTTGTGCCTTCTGAGCCTGTCAGCCAGATCGTTAGTCTGCCCAACATAGAACTTTCTTCTTTTCAAGCTCACCAGCACATACACAAAGTAGCCCATCTACGCTGGGGCGGCAGGATTCGAACCTACGAGTGGCGGCTCCAAAGGCCGCTGCCTTACCACTTGGCTACGCCCCAATAGAACAGCAAAAAGCGACGCCACACGGTTCGCCACGCGCTTCCTCACAAGCGTAGCGGCATAAAATATAGTTCTCCGCCACCATAAAATCAAAGTAGAAAGCAACCCGCAACCGGCAGGCCCGGCTCTTGCAGCGGCTGCCCGAATTTCAGCCCGAAATACAGATAGCGTCAGCCTCAATTTCGATCAGCATAACCGGGTCAATCAACGATTTCACCTCTATCATGCTTGTGGCCGGCGGATTCCCTTCGAAGACCTCCCTATGAGCTCGCCCGTATTCAGCCCAGCGCGATATATCTGTCACAAACATTCTCGTTCGAACGACGCAGTCCAAATCGGCATCCAGTTCCCTAAGGGCTTTTTGAATCAGCTCCAGGCATCTCCTTCCCTGTGCATATGCATCACCCGGTGCAAACGGTCTGCCTTCATCGTCGACTGCGGCAGTACCTGTCACATAAATATTGTTCCCGGCCTTTACCGCCCGGCAATATCCTACTTTGGATTCCCATGGAGCATTTGAAAACGTTCGCTCGAAGTTCATGAAGTCCCGCCTTTTTTTCATTGCCGGAGCCGCTCTGTATCAGCTCCGGGATCTTAATGCGACTCTGTTTCCCTCGGTGTCCTCGAACACCGCCATATAATCGTATTCCGGTGATATTTGACTCTTGCCGATCATGATCTTTCCGCCATTATCTTCCACCCTCCCGAGAATTTCCTGCAGGTCAGGATTCCCGTTAAGATAAACCAACGTTCCATCATGGCTCGGCTTGTAGAACCCGATGTGCTCACACAGCGCTCCTCCGACGGTACCCGCAGCAACGGGAAAAAGAGCCATCTCAAGTCCGTTGCCCGCTTTCAACGGCTGCATCTGAATCGAAGAAATCTCCTCGTAGAATTTCCGCGCCCGTCCGATATCGTGGGCGGGTATCTCAAACCAATTGGCGGCGTTTTCCATCGGGATCATTACGTGCCTCCTCTTTTTTCGAACGACACCTTGAACGATTCAGGCGCCACATCCAGTCGGTTATTGCGGACTAAGCCGGAAAGTTCGCCGACATTCCAGAACCGACCTGCGCGTCCATCGTTCAATGGAAATTAATCCGCGGGATTGGCAAAAGTCAACTTTTAGTCGCATCGAGAGCGAGACCGATGAAAACAAAAACCCGGGCAGATACAGCCCGGGTTCAAGAAACTAAAGGAGCGTGCGAGTCTTATCCGAAGGATTCTGCGTGGGAATACGACAACTACTCCCTATGACCTCCGTGATATTTTCAACGCGAGCTTCCTGATTTCAGTAGCCTGATGCTGCCGTTCACGGTTTCCAACCTCACCAGTACTCCGCCGTTTCCGATTTTCCCGCGAATCGCATCACCTACCTTCACGAAAGAGTGTCGATTACGTTCCCGGGAGGATTCAAGTCCGAACTCGTTTGAGATGCGGCCCGTGGTAACTCTGGCATCGACATCTGCACCGGCATTATCCGGCAAACGCAGGGTAAGACCGCCATTTACCGATTTCAACCTTACATCGCCGGCAGCCGACAACCCGTCAAATGTCGCGTCGACATTTCCGTTCACCGTCCCGAGATCGCATCCGTCTCTGAGTCCATCGGCGTGAATAGTGCCGTTCACATCAGACGCTTCGACTTTCCCGGAGACACCAGAAATCTCTATTTCGCCGTTTACGATCTTCACCTTCTCGATTTTTGCATCTCTCGGTATCGTAAGCGAATAATCCACACCCGCGCCGTGACCGTGGCCCCCATCGCTCTCGTCGGGATATTTTGTATCTATGGCTACCCGATCACCCGTCGCGTCCACTTCAATCTCGAGACTGACGAGTTCCTCCTGATTGTCCGCGTACTTAACCGCCTTTATCATCACCTCATTCTTATCCCATGCCTTAATAGATAGATTGCCATTCACATTTTGCAGACTCACAGTGCCGCGCGAACCGAGCGTGCAGGTCTTCTGGAATTGTTCACTCGCGCCATGAGAATGTGACGACGGATAAACCCTGCCCGCGGCAGCCACGAGCAAGGCCAATCCGATTGTAAGCGTTCCGATGCGCCTCATCTGACCCTCCTTTTTGTTTATCGTGCCGCTGAACTCAGTTTCTTGACATAGATGTTGCCGGAAGATGTGTGCAGATATATTTCCTGCCCTCCGCCGTTCAAGGTGAACTCCACCCTTCGGTTGCCGTGACTGCCGGAAGACGTGTAGGTCACGGGGAAATCGGTGACTATCCGATCGTCTTCTCCACCGGTGATATCGGCTTTGATCGTAACTTTTGCGTCCGTTGGGATATAGAGGTAGACATCTCCGCCGCTCGACTCAATCGTGCTCCTCTGCCCGCCCTGGGGAGTCAACCCCACCTTCACAGTCCCTCCTGAAGATGACACATTTGCGTAACCGGCTGCGTCGCTGATTGTGACGTCGCCTCCAGAAGTATTGGCACTAATCTTTCCTTTGCCTGAGCTGAGAGATATGTCTCCGCCCGAAGTCGATAGTGCGACGCTGCCGCCGACGTTTCCCACGGTCACGTCACCGCTTGAAGTGGAAGCAGTCAAGTTCCCGCCCACTTTTTGTATGTTCATGCCCCCGCCGGAAGTCGAGGCAGAAAGGTTGCCGTCTACCGTTCCTACGGTTATGTCGCCGCCGGACGTCGATATTGTAAGATTCTTCGAGGAGCGGTCGACATGTATGTCGCCGCCCGCGGTTGCGAGGTCAGCTTCACCGCCGAGGTCGCGCACGGTTATGTCCCCGCCAGAAGTCTTCCCGTTCACTTCCCCGCTGATTCCGTCGAGCGTCAAATCGCCGCCCGAAGTACGCATCATGGCATCGCCCTGCAGTGCGCCGTCTATCCTGACATCAC
>JAJYJD010000327.1 GCA_021789755.1 Bacteroidota bacterium | reverse complement strand
GGATTGAAGGGAGTAATCGAATTACACCAGTGGGTATCGGCCGGCTGCCGGGCCATGCACAATATTAATTTGAAGTCACGCCGGATTTTTCCGTCGGACTTCGCAATGGCTTAGCCATAATTTCGGAAGCCGCGCTCGTCCGGAATCGATTGAATCTTCAGTATGATCTCTCTCGTTGTCTGTGTAATTGATTGCATGAGCGCAGGTATGAGAGTAGTATTCCACTGAGCGCTTAACTCTGCCGGGATCGAGTCTGCTCGCAAAGTTCCTGCGCGAAACTTGGATTTTCCACCGGTTCAAAATAAATTTCGTCGTCAATGCGGGCAAAGGGCCGAGCAGCACATCTTTCCCCCCCGCAGTACCATTTCAAGGTCCTGATCTCAAAGATAACGTCTCTTGCATCGGAGCGGACGACACTGGACGAGATGTTTGACCAGCATGAAAATCTGCTCGAGCAGCTCACGGGGCATATGGTAGAAATAATCCGTGAGTTCAGGACGCAAACAGGCCTCGACATTGACACAATATACCCGTTCGGTGCGGCGTTCTCCGCTTACGATCCATAGTCACATATCCGGGACGATTTCTTCGACAGCAAGCTCGCCCCCCGCAGGGATTCTCATCGCGTGTACCTGCAAAAGTAAATCCTGCTATCGCGGGCGCCGCATCTGAAGCGGAACAATATGTGTCCCGTTACAACATTGCCGTGCACGAGATGGGCCACAACCTCGAGCAGACTTTCTCTTTGAATTACCTGGATCACACGCTCATGCAGGGGGTGCCCAACACGGCATTCACAGAAGCCCTTGCTTTTGTTTTCCAGGGACGTGATCTTGAACGGCCGGGCCCGATCAGCGACGATCCTGATGCCGGAGCGTCGAAAGTCCTGAACGATTTCTTTGGAAAATACGATATTGCCGGAGTCGCGCTCGTCAATATGGCGGTCCGGCATTGGATGTACGATCATCCGGAGGCGAAGGCCGCGGAACTTAAAGAGGCAACACTGGACATATCAAAGAGCATGTGGAACAAATGTTATGCACCCGTTTTCGATAAGAAAGATATAGTACTTCTTGCGATCTATTAGCGTATGATCGACAGCTTCCTCTATCTTCCCGATTACCCGATAGGACACATCATTGCTTATCAGATAAAGGACCGGATGAAGAAGGCGCGGAACCTCGGCTCGGAGTTCGAACGCATGGCGATGTACGGCAGGGTCGCGCCGGATTTATGGATGGAGCACACAACCGGTTCGACCATAAGTTCGCAGGCACTTCTCACCGGAACGGAGAAGGCGCTCGACAAACTCGCCCGAATCGAATGAATACCTGATGACGCGGTTCGGCAGGTCCCGATATCCAAAATACTGAAGGTTGAACGATGGGACTCGGACTCGCCATATTACCGCAGTCGCTTGCAATTTGCAGGCTGGAAAAGAAGCTGCCGATACCTGGCTGGGCACTCAGCAGCTCTCAGTTCCTTTCTATCACATCAACTTTCCAGGAGATCTCGATAGTGTGCGACGAGTCTGTTGTCCCGCCCGACGTCAAGGCCGTGAAAGGGTGGAGGGCTTTCAAAGTGGAAGGACAGCTGGACCTGTCCATGACGGGAGTTATCTCTGCGCTCACCGGACCGCTTGCCGCCTCAGGCATCAGTGTGTTCTCTGTTTCCACTTATGAAACCGACTACCTTCTCGTGAAGTCCGAGAGATTCGACGAGGCGGCAAAGATACTGTCTCACTTTTTCGAATTGAAATAATGAGGCGTTTTTCGGCGGGGTTTGACTCTTGAAGGTTTGAAATGACGCCGGCAGAAAGATGAAACCTCCCATTTGAGTCTCTCAGGCAACGGATCGAGTGCAGCGACTGAGACCGGGGGGGTCTCAAGACGCGTTTGTCACAGCCGTCTCTCTGTTTTGACTCCTCATAAGTACGCGCAAGGATATTCTTTCGTTGAAGGCTGCTGAGAGGGCGATGATTCGGATTTTCCATCTCCAGCAAGCGACTTAACCAACTTCATCCCGGTTTCATCAAAGTAAAGATAATTCGTTTTCATAAACTGAAACTGAATTCGCTGGTTAGGCGTTCACTGGTATACATGAAGTCTCCATTCTTACCTCTTGTGGCAATTCTTCTGATCTCGTTTACGCTGGCCTCGCCTGCACAGGTTAAGAAGAACTATACGATCAGCGGCACGATCGAAAGCTCGGAGAGCGGAGAAGTGTTGATTGGTGCGACCGTGATCATTTCGGAGCTCAAGTCGGTCGGGGCCTCTTCGAATGCTTACGGCTTCTATTCAATAACGATTCCCGAAGGCGTCTACGTTTTTCGTGTGCAGTATCTCGGATACAGGGTTTTGAAAGACACGATCGACGTGAACCGGGACGTGGTCAAGAACTTTTCCCTCATGCCCGAGCCTCTTACCGAACGGGAGGTCGTCATATCGGGCGAACATGCGAACGCCAACGTAACCTCCACGAGAATAAGCGCCAACGATCTCCAGGTCCGGCAGATCAAGACAATCCCGGTAATACTCGGCGAGCAGGATGTGCTGAAGACGATCCAGCTCCTTCCCGGGATAATGGGCGCGGGAGAGGGGAGCACCGGCTTCTATGCGCGCGGAGGAGGAGCCGACCAGAACCTCATCCTCCTGGACGAAGCGCCGGTCTACAACCCGTCTCACGCCCTGGGGTATCTGTCCATTTTCAACTCCGACGCGATCAAGGATGTGACCGTGATGACCGGTGGTATTCCGGCTCAATACGGCGGGAGGCTCTCGTCGGTCGTAGATATCCGGACAAATGACGGTAATGACAAAGTCTTCGGCGGTACCGGCGGCATCGGACTTCTGGATTCACGATTGACGCTCGACGGACCTATTGTGAAAGATAAGGGATCGTTCATCGTTTCGGGGAGACGGACCTACGCGGATTTGTTCCTCAGGCTCTCACGCGATACTACAATCAACCGTGTCAGGCTCTACTTCTACGACCTCAACGCAAAAGTGAACTACAGTTTTGGAGAGCACGACCGAGTCTTCCTCTCCGGCTACTTCGGCCGCGATAATTTCAGTTACCCGAATGTTTTTGGTTTCAACTGGGGCAATGGAACCGGCACACTCAGGTGGAACCATATATTCGGCGATAAATTCTTCTCGAACACTTCTCTTATCTACAGCGATTACTCGTACGCGAACGACATCGGGGCAAGTCCGAACCAGTTTGAAATAACGTCGGGAATCCGGGATGTGGATTTGAAGAGCGATCTCCAATATTTCATGAACCCGGGAAACACGGTCCGGTTCGGTGCCGACTTCATCTACCATACTTTTCTGCCGGGCTCGATCACGGGCGGACCCGGGATCACATTGAACAATGTCTCGGTCGAAAAGAAGTTCGGCCTCGAGAGCGCATTGTACGTTTCGGACGACGCAAGCCTTCTGCCGGATATAAAGCTGGATTACGGCCTGCGCGCGTCGTCGTTCAGTCTCCTCGGACCGGGAAGCATTTTCACATACAACAGCGAAGACAACCCGGTCGACACCCTGAACTATGGTCCGGGAAAATTCATCA
>JAJYJD010000041.1 GCA_021789755.1 Bacteroidota bacterium | reverse complement strand
GGTGTCGGTTCCTTTCCAGTCACCGATCTGCTCCTCATCCATGGTCTTCATGTTATGGATGTAGATCTTCTGCGCCATTCCGCCGTAATATCTTTTCCTTGCTCTGAAGTTTCTGAAAATTCTGTTATATGCGAATTCCTTGCCGTCTGGTGAGAAGCTGAGAAGACCGCCCTTTGGAACCGGGAACTGGACCGGCATCCCACCTTCGACGGATATCGTGTACAGACTTCCGAACCAGGTGTTGTAGGTATGCATCCGTGAAAGGAACAAAATGTTTTTCCCATCAGGCGTCCAGGTGATTACTTCGTTGTTCGGGCCCATCCTCTCCGGAATGCCTTCGACATCCTGGCGGAAGGTAAGCTGCCTGGGTTGACCTCCTTCAGCTGGCATGACATAGACATTAAAATTGCCGTCATACTGTCCGGTGAAAGCGATCCATTTGCCGTCCGGGCTGAACTTCGGGAACAGCTCAAGGCCGGGATCGGACGTGAGTCTCCGTGCGACTCCCCCTTGTGGGGAGACTTCGTAGATATCGCCGGCGTAAACAAAGGCGACTTCATTTTGGGAAATGGTGGGAAACCTCAATAACCTCGCGTCGTTCATCGCAAAGGCGGTTGAGGCGAGAAAGAGTACAGCTACGCCAAGCTTTCTCATTAAGAACCTCCGAATTTTGTTTAATCTAAAATGTGTATTGTTGAGAAAAAAGGTCGTAAGTAGAACGATCGCCTTCGGGGAAAAGGCGACCGGGGAATGTCTCCTTTGTTCGAATCAAAGTCTCAACGTTGGGCTTAATATCTTCTGATCTTAACAGACGACACTCCCGCAGAGACATCGATAAATATTTTCTTTTTCGCTGAATCGTAATTCGGAGAAACGTAGTGGCCGTCTTCCGCTTTCGTGAAATCAGGGAAAGACTTGCTGGAAAGTTCGGCGTCATCCCTCACCCTACAGCCTGCGCTCATCGGAACATATATTGTAAGGGAGGAGACCCCCGTGTTAAGTGTAAGTCTTGTGGTATCGGCCTTATCTCCCAGCCGTACCTTTATCGACGATGCGCCTGCCTTTATAGTAGCCCGACTGACAAAATATCGCGTCAGGTCGAAGTCAACCGAGCAAGCTCCTACTTCGGCGTTAATCTCCCAATCCGGCTTTGTGTTCAGTTCCATATTCACGGTATTTTCTGAACCGCCGAACTGCCAACGGTCTTCCTTTCCCTGAAGAGTCAGATTCATATTCTGCGTCGTTCCCTCTTTGTCGGAGTCGAATGAATAGCGGCCTATGTTGGATTCGGAATTCGCCTTGAACAAATCGCCGGTCGTATCACGGATGGTAAAAGTGCCGGCGCCTGCTCTTATCGAGAGCACTGCATGGCGTACGTCCTTGCCGAAGTCCTGTGTGAATTCCTGGGTTTGAACGTCATCCGCGTGGCCATGGAAGATGTTACTCAGCCTTCCCCATCCGACCGAGGCGGCTGATACTATCCATCCGATCACCAGTACAAGTGTCACCGCATAAAGTATGGCCCTCCACTTCGTATTCGGGACCAGGACCGATATGCCGGCTAGTACGAGCAACACTGGCCACAGCCTGAAGACGAAGTGCCAGTCGAGTCGGAGAACGTCGAAGTTCGAAAGAAAAAGTGCAACCCCCAACAGGACGATAAGTATTCCGGCAAATAGGCGGCTAACTTTCATGACTCTCCCCCTTCTCTTCCTTGTGTGCCGATTTCAGTATCAGCGCTACACCAATGGCAACCAGAATCAGCGGCCAGGTAGCGGAGAAATCGAAATGGGGCAGATAGTTGTTTGCGAGGAACAGCGCTCCGAGGACTATAAGGACTATCCCTCCTGTGAGACTTCCATTGCGTTTTCTGTACTCATATTCACGGCCGACTTTTTTTTCATCCATGACTGATTCTCCTTCCGCGGTTTGGGCTTTCGATTCGAAATCAAATCTCTGATTAGGAACAACGATCCATAAAACTATGTAGGCCAGCAACCCCGACGCACCGGCGAGAGTCGCGAGGACGAAGATCACCCTGATGAACACGGGATCGATATCGAAATATTCGCCGATCCCGCCCGCAACTCCCGCTACAACCCGATTTTTCCTCGAACGGTAAAGTCTGCGTTCCATATTCCAGCTCCTTTTGAAGGATTCTACGGGGAGTCCGGGAAAAAGTTACCGGTTTTGCCAACTTTTGAAAACTATCTGAGACCTACAGCGGTGCCGACCGGAGAAAAAAAAATCCCGGTTGAATTGCTCCAACCGGGATCCGAAAGTTTAAGCGACTTCAGATCTTCTTAACTTTAGCCGCTTGCAACCCTTTGGGGCCCTGTTCAACTTCAAACTGAACTTTATCGCCCTCTTTCAAAGTCTTGTAGCCTTCGCCAATGATGGCTTTGAAATGTACGAACACATCGTCACCACTCTCGCGAGAGATGAACCCGTATCCCTTGGTTGCGTTGAACCACTTCACGGTTCCTTGCTCCATTGCTGGATCCTTTCACTAATGTTTCTAAATGTGTACCCGAGCCGTCGCGCCAGATGTATTTGGCTTATACAGAATTGTCCCGACTTCAGTCGGGATCCCGGCTAAGAGCCGGGACTGGTGAACACAACCAGAACCTGGTATCTTCACCTCTGCATATGATGCTACGCCTCGTGTAGTACCCGTAGCAACGGAGCCCACACTCACGTGTCGACACTTCGATGCGCAGACACACGGGGAATTACATCTGCAGCCACAACCTATAAAACCATGGCCTTTTTCGCCCTCAACGGGCAACCAGCCATAACTACCGCTCCACGATCAACAGGAAAATGCGGCTTGGCGCCATAGACGCCATTTGGCGCAAACAACGGTGTACTGTTATTTGCGACTATATGATAGCTTCTTGACACGTCAAATGCAAACGAAGTTTATCTGACGTAGGTCTTATGATTCGTCCAAAAACACCAAAAACCTCGATTCCCCTATCAACCCCACTTCAAATGAATATTGCGGGCAGCAGACTCAGTTCTGCTTCTCATCAACCTTTACGGTGATCTCCCGAAACCGATCGACCAACTGGACACGAAGCTCTTCCAACGTGAATGGTTTATGCAACACTCCGATTCCCCCGTTGTTCAATATGTCCTGGACTCTCCCCTCCGAGCTGTAACCGGTGGACACAAATACAGGGAGTTCTGGACGGACCTTCCGCATTTCGAAATATGTCTCCCTCCCGTCCAGCCCCGGCATAATCATATCTAATATTACGACATCGATTCGCCTGTCACTCTTCAGCAGTTCCACGGCCGTCTCCCCGCTGTCTGCAGCTATTACTGAGAAACCGAAACGCGTGAGGGAATCGATAAGCATATCTCGAATCTCAAGTTCGTCGTCCACTACGAGACACGTTTTGTCCGCGACAACTCTCTCCACATTGCCCTCACGATGGCGACTGCCCGTGACGGACTTATGGGATGATGCCGGGAGAAAGATTCTGAATGTTGTTCCTTTACCCAGCTCGCTCTCCACTTCGATATCGCCGCCATGGTTTTTCACGATACCATAAACCATCGATAACCCCAGTCCGGTCCCTTTCCCCTTCGGTTTCGTGGTATAGAAGGGTTCAAAAATTTTCGGTCGATTCTCCTTTGAGATACCCTCTCCATCATCGGCTACTTCGACAACCACATATTCCCTCTTATCGGGATTCGCGATCGATTCACGCATTTGTCCATCCTTCAGGACAGATGTCGATATTCTCAGTTTTCCACCTCGGGGCATTGCGTCACGGGCGTTGATCGCGAGGTTCATCATGACCTGGGACAGTTGGGATTCGTCACCCTCCACGGCAGGCAAGTCAGGGTACAGTTCCAGTGAAACATCCACATTCTTTTCAATCATCTTCCGGGTCAGTTCGACCGTCTCCCTGCAAATTTTATTGAAGTCAACGCTCATAACTGCCGTCTTGCCGCCCCGCGCGAAACCGAGAAGTTGCTTCGTCAACTCAGCTGCTCTGCTCGCCGACTTCTCAATCGTGTCCAGGTACCTGGCAACCTTCTCATTATTCTTCAGTTCCAGCTTCAGAAGGCTGGCGTATCCCAATATTGCTCCCAGTATATTGTTGAAGTCGTGTGCCACTCCTCCTGCAAGAGTCCCGAGGCTTTCCATTTTTTGAGAATGCCTCAGTTGCTCCTCCAGCTTTCTGGTCTCGGATTCGCTCACCTGACGTTCGTACTCGAAGGCGAGCCTTTGCTTGATCAGCTGCAGGATACTGTTTTGGGCGCGCCCCACGTTGATAATGCGTTCACTCGCCAAGACTATCACCCCGACGCATTTCCCACTTACCTCGATCGACGTCGCGTAATATGACTGCCATCCGTTGACGTTTCTGAAAATCTCGTCGACTCGCGCCGCGTCTCGCGGGTCGTTCCGCAGAAGATCCTTGACGCCCCGGATTCCGACCGTGTGCAGATACCTGCTCCCCACCTTTGCTGCCTGTGCGAGGCTCGAGTCTTGCGCTTCGTCGTAATCTCCCAAATATACGAGCTCTGTATTGAATACGTCGAAGAGGAGATCCGTGTAGCTCTCAGCCAGCTCGACTCCGGTTCTTTTCAGACCGACTTCGTATGCTCTTTCCATCCAGTCGCCGGTTCGCACGACGTCAGATACGTCATTCAGGAATAGGATCTGCCTCGGTAGTCCTGCTTCAGTCTTTATCCTGCTTGATATGACATCGAAATGGTGCTGGACGCCCTCGATCCTGGTCGTCAGCCGGTGCTTTTTCTCGGGATTGGCGGCCTTAATTATCTCCGCGGCCACCTCGGAAGAGCTCTCGTCAAAAAAGTCCACCAGCATTTTGCCCCTTGTAGAGACCGATCTCGCCCTGAATGTCTCGAGGAATTTGTCATTGCAAAACTCTATGACCCCTTCGTCATCCGAGATAACGATCAGATCGCTGCTGGATTCCGTGATCGTGCGATAACGCGATTCGGACTCCTTAATCTCGCTGTTCATCTGGTCTTTCTTAAGCGCGAGAGCAGCCTGGTGTGCAACGGCTTCCAGAAATTGGAGCTGTTCGTTTCCGAATGCCTTTGACCTGCTGAAACTCTCCAGCGAAATTATTCCGAGGACTTCGTTGTCGACCATCAATGGCGCGGCCATGCAGGATTTTATTCTGTACTCAGGGGGGAGTCCAGACATTGCCTTCGGCATAGTATGAGGCTCGGCATCTTCCACTATAAGTGAGGTCCCGTCGCCAAATACTCGCCTGATCCATCCGTCATCAGGGTGAAAGAAGAGCAGTTTCCGCAGTTCTATCGGATAGCCGACCGAGGCGCTGAGTCTCAGTTCTTTGGAGGGACGATCGTAAACCAGGACGATTCCGGCATCAGCATGCGGCACGGCTTCGCGCGCCGAGGCAATCAGTCTGTCGAGCAGCTCGTTGAAATTTCTTCCGTGCATGAGCAGGACATTGATGTCGAGCAACTGCTGGAGCTGCTGAGTCTTGGTCTCGAGGTTTTCGCGTGCCGTTTTGTCGTCAGTCACGTCCCTGGCTACGCCAAGGAGGCCCGTAATTCTTCCCCCTTCCGAAATTACGGTAACGTTATAATCGACGGTCCTTACTTCTCCGGATTTCCTCACAAAACGGAATTCATACCTGCTCGGTACGGGCTTGCCGCTCATTCTGGCTTTGTAGTAGTTCGTGACAAGTTGCAGGTCGTCCGGGTGAATAAGGAAATCGAAGCCCCTGCCCAATGCCTCATCTTCGGCATACCCGGTAAGTTCTTCGAACTTCGGATTGACGAAAAGGAGGTTTCCCTCGGTCCCGATGAAGACTACGGGGTCGTTGACATTTTCCAGAACGAGCCGGTACAGGTTTTCGCTTCGTTGAAGATTCCCGTAAAGCCTCGAATTGTGGAATGCTATCCCGAATTGAGAGGTGAATATCTCAAGTGCTTCCCTGTCGGTCTCAGAGAAAGGCTCGTCTTTAACTCTTGTCATCGCGATCATGCCGAGAAGTTCACCGTGATGAGTGATCGGAACAGCCAGTAGATGTTCAAGGTCGGGGCGTCCCGCCGAGTAGATCGAGTTGGGGTTGAGATGGGCGTTGTTCTCGAGTATCGAATTGCCTTCCCGGGCCGCTCTTCCGAGCAACCCCCTGCCCAACGGGATCTCTTGTACCATGAAATCGGGGCGTTTCCCCCTGCGAACCGTTGTTTTCCTCTCGACAAGCAAACTTTTACCCTCGTCGAAGATGAAAAGCCGGACTACATCGGCAGGGACGATCGTATCCAGCTTCTCGTGAATTATGTCGAAGATTTTTTCCGGTTCAAGGTACTCATGCAGCTGCGAGCTGATTTCGTGGATGGCCTGGAGCTTATGGTTCTGGATAATTTGAGCTTTGACACTCTCATTGTACTCGAACAGCAGCGAACTTGTGTGCACGATGGCTTCGAAGGCCTCCAGCTCCTCGTCGGTGAAGCTCTTTCTGACGTTGCCGACGACTATTCCGCCGAGCAGCTGGTCTTTACTGTAGAATGGCGCGTTGTATATCGATCGGACGCCTGCGAACTTCTGGATCATCCTCGCGGCCTGCGAGGGCATGGTGGTGCCGAAAACGTCTGCGAAGTCGTTTCCGACCCACGGTTTCTTCTCCAGAGTATACTGGTCGACGATGCAATTTTCGGGATCGAAAGGAAAGACAAACCTATCCAGCGAGATTCCGAAGAACATCTGCGCAAACTTGACCAGTTTTCCCTGGGGATAAATGCCGTACACTGCAAACCCGCGCTGCCTCGGGAAAAATCTCTGCAGGCTCACGACTTTCATATCGAGTTTTTTTACGACCTGCTCGGCCATCTCCTGCATGACGGACTTCAGGTCGTTTGTCTCGACCATCTTCCGTACGATTGAGGCGAGGATTTCTATCTGATAAGACTTGAGAATCGATTGCTGCCTGGAATCAGTTGCCTCCCTGACGAAGGAGAAGTTCTTGATCCGCTCCAACAAAACTCGCGGGAACATTTTCATGGATACTGAGGTGACCGGCAAGTAGGCATCGGCTCCCATCTGCAGGGTGTCCCAGTAGATAGCATCCGTAAAATCCCTGGAAACCATTATCACCGGCAGGAATGGGTCGATCTCCTTCGCGGTTTTTGCAATTGATGCCGGATCGCCCACGGCAAGGTCGTAGTCTATTACAAGAGCGTCGTATTTCCTTGAATTCAGTTTCCTGTTGAGACCCACAGAACTTGGAAACGCTTCGACGATAAACCCCAACTTTGAACCCTCCAGGACCCGGATGAATTGGTCCCGGAGATCCATGGAGTCCTCAAGGATAAGAACTCCTATTTCCTGAAAAGAGCGCTTAGTCGTGGACGTCTTTCTCTAACTGGTAAAAAAAGTTAATATCGAGAGGATAGTTTTCAAACAAAAAAGGCATCCCGTCGGCGGGATGCCTGTCAAAAGAAGCCTGTCGGATCAACCCAGGTAAGCTCGAAGCGCCTTGCTTCTCGTGGCGTGGCGAAGCCGGCGTATCGCTTTCTCCTTGATCTGCCTTACCCTCTCACGAGTCAGGTTGAATTTCTCGCCGATTTCCTCGAGCGTAAGGGGATGCTCGCGTTCAATTCCGAAGTAGAGTCTTATGACCTCGGCTTCCCTGTCGGTCAAGGATTTCAATGCCCGCTCCACCTCGGTACGTAATGACTCCTTCATCAGAGTGTAGTCCGGCGGCAGCTGATTATCATCGGCCATGACATCCAGGAGCTTATTGTCTTCGCCCTGAACGAACGGCTGGTCCACGGAGAGATGTCTTCCGGAAATTTGCAGGGTCTTATCGACCTCGTACAAACTCATGTCAAGCTGTTCAGCGATTTCCGAAGGGCTCGGTTCCCGCTCGAACTCCTGCTCCAGCTCACTGAATTTCTTCCCGATCTTGTTGAGGGCCCCCACGCGGTTAAGCGGGAGACGAACGATCCTCGATTGTTCAGCAAGAGCCTGCAGTATCGACTGCCGAATCCACCACACCGCATATGAAATGAACTTGAATCCGCGTGTCGGGTCAAAACGTTTCGCAGCTTTTATCAATCCAAGATTACCTTCATTTATCAAATCACCTAACGAAAGTCCCTGATTCTGGTATTGCTTCGCTACACTGACAACAAATCTCAGGTTTGCCTTGATTAATTTCTCGAGAGACTTCTGGTCATTCTCCCGGACTTTGATCGCCAGCTCAATCTCCTCCTCGGGAGTCAGCAGATCGACCTTACCTATTTCCTGGAGGTATTTGTCGATCGTCTGGTTCTCACGCGAAGGATATTGCTTACCGACTTTAATCATTTAATTACCTCTTTTATTGGCAAAAACTCTTCTTACCCGGACTCAAGCCGAACGTAATGCCATTGCCAAGTTCAAATAGTTCAGTAATCACAACACTTAAATCGTCTTTCCCGCTCCCTGCCAAAGCAACGGGCAAAAGGTGGCATGGCGACGATGATCCTGGTGGCACTGCTACACTCCAGGGGTTGGACCGCAACCGTTCTGGAATGGTGCATCCGCCCGTCAAGGGAGCGAGAGAGAAATCAAGCGTACACTTCCTTCTCGTTGCACTTACAAACTTTCACAAAATGTTGATTGTACTTATAGCTTGCTTTTTCAGTCTTCTCCGCGGAGATAACGAGGACGCTCTGCATAATCTCCCCGCATTTCGGGCATTCTGAGCCCTTTTTCCCCGCCAAAGCCTTGGCGGCCTTCTCCGCAAAACTCGTTGTCTTAGCCATTATATTTTCTCCTTCATTATAAAATCTTCACGACATTGCCCCCGCTCGTGTGAGCCCGCTGAAGAACTTTCTGTGCAGTAATCACAAGCTCGGAGGGATCGTTCTTGCTATCTATATTCAAAACTGCAACACTAATCGTCGCCATATAGTTTCTTGAGCCAATTGGATAAACCTTTGTGGCGAGATTCTTGCGGAACTTCTCGCCCCAGGCCAGTGCCTCATGCTGAGAGAATCCTTCCAGGATAATGCCGAAAGAGTGAGCGGAGACCTTACCGATCGCGTCGTAGGGCTTAAGCCATCCACGGACCGTCTCTGCGACATCCGTCAGAATGTAATCGACTCCCTCGACGGAAAACCTGTTCCTGATGTCGTCGACTCTGTCCAGGCCCATCAGAACCAACGCGCTCTTGATTCCCAGATCGTTCACCCTGCCGATCTCTTCCTCAAGTCTTTCGACAAAGAATCTCTTGTTAAGGGTACCGGTCGTTCTGTCAAAAACCACAAACTTGTCCAGGAGCTGATTGGCCTGACTGACCTCAGCGGCGTAGGCTCCGAGATTGACCAGCTGCTTCATACCGTCGACTTCCAGTGAGGAAAATTTACCCGGCGTGAGACTCTCCACAGTGATCACTCCGAAGCAAGTGCTCAATCCCGATATCGGTATCGCGACAAAGGACCCCTTTCCCAACGGCTCACTCTGGTTGAACCTGTGTTCTTCAACACGAGAAAGATCTTCCATATAAAGAGGCCTGTTTTCCCTTACCGCCTTGCCCGCAAGAGTATCGCTGAGGCTTACCTTACAGCCCTCTTCTACATACTCGGCTCCGGAACGTTTCACAATTCTTGCCACCGACCACGCATGCGCCTCGCTTTGAGAGACCAGACTCACGAACTCTGCATCGACCGTGTCCGAAACCGCAGTCGCGATTGCAGTCAATACTGAGCTCACGTCCGACTTTGTGGTCAGTTCGTTTCCAAGCCACTTCAGGGAATTGAACGCATTTTTTATCACGGCCAAATCGTACTTGTCTGTGATGGCTCTAAGGATGGCCGAGAATAACCTGGTGAAGTTGCCGAGCAGCGGGACAGTCTCCCTTCCGAAACCTTCGTCCGTCAGGCTATCCGCGACAAGAACAGCAATAACTTCATCCCTATAAAATATCGGCACACCGATAAGACTTTTGACGCCGGTCGGCGATTCATAGTAAGGGACGACGTCGATCTCCGCAGCCGGATTGATCTCGGAAATTATTTCAGGCTTTCCGCTCGATGCTATTCGGCTGACAACGTCGTTGCCGATAGGGAGGCGTAACTCCCGCGTGAACGTGTTCGACTTGGTCATCTTGTCGGCGATCGCGAGCAACTGCCTTTCCCTGTTCACCCAAAAAACGACGGTAGTGTTTGCGAAGAGCACTTCTTGGACAAGTTCAAGGAGCTTGTGCAGAATCGAATGAAACTCAGCCCTTGGCTCCGCGGGAGCCTGCTCCTCAGGCTTGAAATAGAAAGTATCGATGATGCTGAACCGCGGTCCCTCCTTTTTGGGTGCAAATGTCCTTTGCGGCTCGGGAGGAGGGGTCGACACCGATTGCCTGGGAATCTCCTTTTCGGGGCGAACAACCTGAGGCTCTTCATACTCGGCATAGTACTCCGAACTTATATCGTCAAATACGTAACGCTTTACCGGTTTGTTCTGCTCTTCGTTCATTTAAGGAGGTCAGCTGGGATTGTGGCGACAATTATTCACTTTGGCTAAAATATAACAAAATCCCGGCCACAATTTCAATTCTCGATTGCACTGACATCTGTAATAGTGCACTTAGACCGGGCACCACAATCATTTGAAAAGCAAAGAGTTAGAGAGTAAATTTTAGCATGATCATCGATTCAGTCAACCCCGCCACTGGCGAGAAAATTGGACAAGTCGAATCCACACCGACAGGCAATATCCCTAAAATCGTGGAGGATGCGCGCACAGCTCAACGCGAATGGGCACACATCCCCTTTCGCTCCCGCGCCGCACTCTTGAGAAAGTTCGGAGAGATACTGGTCTCCCGGAAAAAGACGGTGGCTGAACTCATTTCAAAAGAGAATGGGAAGCCCCTCATGGAAGCATATTCATCTGAGATAATCCCGTCTCTGGAGATTGTTCGATACTATGCCGGAAGATCGGAAAAGATCCTGCGAAGTCGCCGTGTCAGGATCGGTCTTCCCATCATGAAGACCAAGCGAGCGTTTGTGCAATACGAGCCAACTGGAGTGGTCGGCATAATCTCACCATGGAACTATCCTCTCCTGGTGCCGCTAGGCCAGATCGTCCCGGCGTTGATGGCGGGAAACGCAGTGATATTCAAGCCGTCCGAGCATACTCCACTGGAAGGAGGCTTGATTGGCGACTTCATGTGGGAGGCCGGCATCCCGCGAAAACTTCTCTCGATTGTCCAGGGTGCCGGCGATGTCGGGGCTGCGCTCATCACCGCCTGCACGGACAAGATATTTTTTACCGGAAGCACGGCCGTCGGACATAGAGTCTCTGAAGCAGCATCAAGATGTCTGGTTCCGGTATCGCTCGAGCTCGGAAGCAAGGATGCGATGATCGTTTTGCCGGATGCAGACATCGATACTGCAACCAGCGCCGCGATCTGGGGAGCATTCATGAATGCCGGACAAACATGTGTATCGGTTGAGAGGTGCTTTGTCCACGAGAAGATATTCGATCAGTTCATGACGTTGGTCCAGAAGAAAGTCAAAGATTTGCGCACCGGCCCCGGCACAGACGAGAACACGGACGTCGGAGCCATTATAAACAAAGCCCAGTTCGAGACGGTCAAAAACCAGGTGGAGGACGCGACGAAAAGAGGTGCCCGGGTCGTGGCGGGAGGATCTTTCTCCAGCAAAGAAGGTGCGCACTTCATTCCTCCTACTGTACTCGTTGACGTCCCGATGGATTCTCTGATTATGAAAGAGGAAACATTTGGGCCGGTCCTTCCCATCACCGAGTTCCGATCCGACGACGAAGCGATCGCACTTGTGAACGCATTGAGATTCGGACTATCTGCCAGCATCTGGACCGCAGACTCAAAGCACGGGATGGAGATGGCAAAGAAGCTCCGAGCCGGGGCCGTCACCATAAACGACGTGATCAGCTACTACGGAATAATTGACGGTGTCGTGGGCGGCGCCAGAGAGAGCGGCACGGGACGAGTCCACGGACGAGAGGGATTGCTCGAAATGGTGGCCCCGAAATATTACGAGATAGAACGGGCGCCCCGGATGAAGAAGTTGTGGTGGTACAGATACGACAAAAGGACCCTGTCTTTTTTTGAAACAGCTGTAGATTTCCTGTATCGCCGGAACATTTTCAGCAAACTGCATTCGTTGTTCAAACTTGCACCAAAACTCCTGAGGATGAAGAAATTATGAAAGTTTATGCGCTGGCCTTCGGGGCCCACCCCGACGATGTAGAAATGAGCTGCGGAGGCACGCTCTCCATGTTGTACAGAAACGGCAAGCCGTTCGGAATTGTAGATTTCACGAAGGGTGAAATGGGCACGCGCGGCAATGCGGCTGTCAGAGCCACCGAAGCAAAAGAGGCCGCAAGAATTCTCGGCGCCGACGTGCGAGTCAATTTGGGTATCGCCGACTCGAACATCGAGCTGAACCGCAAGAACCTCCTTAAGGTCGTCACCATGATAAGGAAATATCAGCCGGAAGTAGTTTTTGCACCGTACCGTGAGGAGAGGCATCCCGACCACGTTCATGCCCATCAGCTCGTCAGGGATGCGGTATTCTATTCAGGACTCCGGAAACTGAAGACAGGGGCACTCGCCGCGTACCGACCCAAGAGGGCGTACTTTTATATGCAGCACCGAACATTTACCCCGACTCTCTATGTCGATATATCGAACGACTTCGATACCAAGGTCGCCGCAATAAAGGCTCACAAGTCCCAGTTCTTCAACCCCTCCAGCAAGGATCCGCAGACGATGCTCTCGACGCCCGAGTTCATGGACTACCTGCTCGGCAGGATGAGTTATCACGGCAGGATGGCGGGCGTAAGGTATGCCGAGCCGTTCTGGACCGAGGAGCCCGTAACGCTGACAAACTTCGACTCCATCGTGTGATGGGTCGCGGCATTTGAGGCTATCCTCACCGGTTTCGGGACCGCCCGCGCTTCAGTGTTTTGATAAACAGTCCGCAGCTGATTAACTTATGATAAATGGTGGCTAAGTCTTTCCTCGGTGTTGTGCCGACTCTCCTCTTCCTTTCAAGCTCAGCATTCACACAGCCTAAAGGGCTCAGTGAGAGTGCGGCGTCATCTACATGGGTTCTCGGAGCGAACACGGACAGTGTCACAATGTGTGTTGCTTACGAGCTGCCTTTTAGGAAAATCATTTTCACAAAATCGAACGATTCCCCTTCCCGGTTCTCCGCCCAGCTTTCTTTTTCGGTAGACGCATTGGACTCAGTCCGCGGGATTAACCACCGTTGCTCCGCTCGAAAAGACGTTACCGCGCGATCGTTCGATGAAACGCGGTCAGACTCAAGGCGCGCTGCCGATTTCGTTACCGTTACCTTGCCGCGCTCGGTCTACAACATAAATATGGAACTTCGTGATGACCCGCAAAAGATCAGTTATCTCAATACAGTCGTTAGAAAGCATTTTCTTCCCCGAGATTCCTCCGAAGTGTTGTCGGTAATATTTCTCGATTCACTGTCGGGTGAAAATTACTATCCGGCTATTTCGAACGACGTGGCACCCTTCCCGCACCGCATTCGTTTTCTGGTCCTGAGCAAAGCGAAAACCACGCTCTCAGCATCGCTTTCAAATAAGAGCCTGGAAAGGCCGGAGGTTACCTGCGAGGTGCCCCTCACTTTTGCCGGCGACGGCCTTCAACCTCTTAGAGGCGTAGATGGGTTCTTTATGTCCGACTCCAAAGATTCATCCGGAGCTTTCTATCTCGGTGTAATTCCTATCGACACCCTTGCTGAAGGGAATTTCGAACTGAAGCTGTCTCAAGCTGGACGGACGACCGTTTATCCTTTCAAATATCTCTGGCTTGATAAACCATCAAGTCTCCGTGACGCCACAATGGCTCTTTCACTTTTAAAATACATTATTCCAGATTCCTTATACGCCGAAATAACCTCAGGCAGCGATAAGGAAATCGAAGAGAAATTCGATTCTTTCTGGAAAGCTCACGATCCGACTCCGGGCACAGCCTTCAACGAGCTTGAGGCGGAGTACTACGAACGAGCGGATTATGCCTTCGAGCAATTCAGGTCGATCGGTACCCGGAATGGCGCCGCAACTGACCGCGGCAAAGCCTACATTCTTTTCGGTAAACCGGAAAGTGTGAAACGCGAATACAGAAGCGACGGGACGTACGAGATCTGGAACTACCCTAACTTGAAAAGAAGCCTGGTGTTTAGAGAAAAGGGAGCAGGAGATTTCATGCTCTATCAAACGGAGAAACTATGAGTGTAATTGCAATTACCGTAGGTGACTACAACGGCATCGGACCGGAAGTCGCTCTCAAGTCTGCGGCAAGCCGCACTATAAGAGCGAATTGCACACCGCTGCTCGTCGGCCCTTACAAAGCATTTGAATACTATGCCGAGAAGTATTCACTTCGCAGGAAAATAATGAAAGTGGATGCGCCCTCGGATGCGGTCGGGAGGAGTGAGATCACAATCCTGGACATATGCCCGAACTTCAATGAAAAGTTGAAGCCGGGAAAATTGATGAAAGAAGGCGGGCTCTGGGCTGGACGTGCCATCGAGAGGGCGGTCGAACTGTGCGTCGCGAACGAGGCGGATGCGATCGTAACCGCCCCGGTGTCCAAGGAGACACTCCGGCTCGCGGGCTACATTTATCCCGGACAGACCGAGATGGTCACGAACATGTCGAATTCCCGAGGCTCAATTATGATTATGGTCTCCGGGTTCGCAAGGATAGCCCTTGCGACGATTCACATTCCGATTTCGGAAGTATCCAGGACCATTACAAAGGAACTCCTTTGCGAAAGGCTTGCTGTATTCAACGATTCGATAAGAAAAGACTTCGGCGTCAAATCGCCGAGAATTGCCGTGCTTGGATTAAATCCACATGCCGGTGAAAACGGGCTGATCGGCCCGGAAGAGAACGGGATAATAAGGCCTGCGATCCAGGAAGCACGCTCGATGAAAATCGACGCAGAAGGCCCCTTCCCCGCAGACGCATTCTTCGGTACTTATCGCGAAGGGATGTTCGACGGCATATTTGCGATGTACCATGACCAGGGGCTGATCCCGCTCAAGATGAGATCTTTCAGCACGGGCATAAATTTTACGGCCGGGATAAACATAATCAGAACCTCTCCCGATCACGGCACTGCCTTCGATATAGCGGGGAAAGGAATTGCAAATCCCTCGAGCACTATAGAAGCTATCAAGCTGGCTCTGCAAATTTCGAAGAACAGAAAAGCGCTCAGGAAATAAATCAGGAAGGCAAGAACAATAGTTTCCCTTAAGCTCCGACAAATCGATCTCTTCAAGAGCGACGCCGAACAGGCCATGCCGTATACTGAATCTGCAGTGATTTACGACCATATGATGAAGGAAGTTGATTACCGCGGATGGGTGAGATACCTGGTTTTGCTGATGAGAGTTGCTGGAAAGGAGTCACGACGCTCGAAAATTGAAGGCGAGAGACTTTGCGAATTCGCTTGCGGCACCGGGAACATTTCGCTTATACTGTCGAGACTTGGATATGATGTGACTGGCATAGACAGCTCAGGCGAGATGCTCGAAGTGGCGAGAAATAAGATCGCGCGCCGAAACAGCAACGCGTTGCAATTGGTACATCACGACATGGTGACTTATTGTTCCGAAGGCGCGTTCGACCGGGCCGTGTGTGTATACGACAGCGTAAACTACATTTCAAGCGCGGATGCGCTCGCCAGGTTCATGTCAAACGTCTATAAAAGTCTGAAACGGGGAGGAGTGTTCGTTTTCGACGCCAGCCTCGAGTCGAACTCCCTCAGCGATGCCTCATTGTTTATCCAAAGAGGAAAGCATAAAGGCATTTACTACCACCGCAAATCAGAATATGACCCGAAGGCGAAGATACACACCACCTACGTCCGGGTGAAGAAAGACGGCCGTGTGATCGAAGAAGTCCACCGTGAATACGTTTACGGGATCGAACTCATCAGGAAACTTTTCACGGAAGCCGGCTTCGAGGAGAAATTTGCCGCCGGCGACTTCACGATGCTTGAAGCCGGCAATACTTCCGAAAGAGTACACTTTGTATTGGTGAAACCAGACAATGATTAAATGTACCAACGTAGCGTTTGCATTCGACGACCATCTGATCTTCTCAGATGTCAATCTGACTATACAGAAGGGCGAGTTCGTTTACATAGTAGGCGAGACGGGATGCGGAAAGACGACCCTTATGCGGTTGCTGTACATGGATCTTGCACCGACCACGGGGATTGTGAATATCGATAAATTCTCCTCTGCATCGATCAGGAAGAGGAAGCTTTACCAGTTGAGGAGGAAACTCGGGATAATTTTTCAAGATTTCAAGCTGCTGGAAGACAGATCGGTCTACGACAATGTGACCTTCGCCCTCCAGGCGGTTGGATACTCCACCCGAGACATGAAGATGCAAACGACTCAAGCCCTGACTCAGGTCGGGCTGATTCACAGAAGGAAATCGCCCATCGGGGAGCTGTCGGGCGGAGAGCAGCAGCGACTGTCAATAGCCAGGGCGATAGCGAAGGATCCCATCGCCATCCTTGCCGACGAGCCGACCGGCAATCTCGATCCGGCGACCTCAGCCGATATCCTGACCCTTCTCAGGAAAATCAATCTCGGCGGGACCACCGTCCTCCTGGCAACACATAATTACCAGTTGATCAAGAAGTTCCCCGCCAGGACGGTTGCGATCAGGAATTACAAATGCGAGGAATTGGATCCTCTTTCGCTTTAAGAGGACCGACTTTCTCGTTCAAAATGGACAGCTGCAGGTGGGAAGGCTACTAAGAATTAATTCCGGGATAGAAGCGATTCTCAGTTACTCAGACAAGAGTTCCTGAGGGGGACTTCATCAAGGTATGTAACGTCAAGCGAACCCGGTGCCGGTTCAATTCAGCGCCAGCTCGACGCGCCGGACCTCGGCGACTTCAAGCAATACCGCCCGTTCGACCCCGGCACGCAACGTCATCGGTCTCAATGGGCAGACCGCGCAAGAGCCGTGAAATCTCACACGCAAAATGCCGTCGCGTTCGAGGTCGACGTACTCCACGCTGCCGTTGTCGATGGAGAGAAACCTGTTGGCCTCAGCGAGCACTGATTTGATTTTCGCGATTACCTCTTCACAGGGATCTGCCATAAGCTCAGATCTCAATTTCTATTTTAGGCTTCTTTGCCGCGGACATGTTCGTGATGCTGATCTGAGCGGCAAGACGCCTGGCAACCCCTTGTATCATCTGAGCCTGTTCCGATTCCGGCTCGGTAAGGACGATCGGTCTTCCCGTGTCCCCGCCGATGCGTATCGGCGTATAGATAGGGATTTCACCGAGAAACGGCACTCCGAATGCCTCAGCAGTCTTCTTACCGCCGCCGTGGCTGAATATTTCTTCCCTGTGACCGCAGTGCGAACATATAAAATAACTCATGTTTTCGACCACTCCCATTATGGGAACGTTCACTTTCTGGAACATCCTGACCCCGCGCCGCACATCGGCGAGCGAGACATCCTGCGGTGTCGTTACTATCACGGCCCCCGTAAGCGGAATTGTCTGGACAAGGGTGAGCTGGACATCGCCGGTTCCCGGGGGAAGATCGAAGATCATGTAATCCAGGTCGTCCCAAACGACGTCGGTTAAGAATTGTTTGACAGCGCCGCTCGCCATCGGCCCCCGCCAAATCATAGGCGTCTCGGTATCGACGAGGAAACCTATTGACATCATCTTGATGCCGAACTTCTCCACAGGAAATATCCTGAACCTCTTGTCGTCAATGCGTTCGGTCTCGGGTTTATCGGTCACGCCAAGC
>JAJYJD010000326.1 GCA_021789755.1 Bacteroidota bacterium | reverse complement strand
TAAAGTGGTTCGGCCTCGCAAAGACTTCCCGACAAAGCTTTTGGCTTCAGGTTATTCCCGTGGATCTGATGTGGATTTTAGTTAGTTACGCGGTCTCGGGGAATAACCTTCGGCTATTTAGCTAATAATGCCGAGAAGGATATTCCCCTCGCTAAGGAGGAGGAGAATAAGGATAGAAATAATGGAAAGGAGGCCGAGGAGATCTGAACTGACAGTTGTATTCGCGGGCAGCGAAATTCCCCCGTGAACGGGGTCTTCGACTCTCGCTGTATTCATGGAGCCATATGTTGAACCGCTGTCGGTCATTTCATCTCGTATTAAAGTATAAGGAAAAGGCTGTCTGATGTCAATAGTTTGTTCGGAATAATTTTGGAAAATCTTGAAATGTTCGGAAGGCACATACCAGAGTTGCGCAACAAGCTGGCAGGGGGGATTGCTCTTTGCAGTATGGCTGGAATCCATCTTCACGCTTGCTTATAGTGCATTACCGCCTGTGTTCGGGGGGAATCGGGCGGATTGTTTCTCAGTGGAGCCGTTGATAAATTTTTAACCGAGGTGAATTTCTTACAGAAGAGGAGTCCAGATGTACGGGGATAAGCGAAGAATATTATGGGTAGATGATGAAATCGAGCTTCTGAAACCACATGTCATCTTCCTGCAAGATAAAGGTTTCCAGGTAGATACAGCCACGAACGGTCAGGATGCCATCGAGCTGGTCAGGCAGAATTTCCGCGATGAGAGTTACGACCTGATATTGCTGGATGAGATGATGTCCGGCATGGGAGGACTGAGCACGCTCGAGGTCATAAAAGGCATCGCGCCGGAAATTCCGGTGGTGATGATTACTAAGAACGAGGCGGAGTCGCTGATGGAAGACGCCATCGGCCAGAAGATCAGCGACTACCTGACGAAGCCGGTTAACCCCAGCCAGATCCTGTTAACCGCAAAGAAGATCATCGACGGACACAGGATCGAAGGAGAGAGGGTTTCCAGAGACTACGTTGCCGAGTTCCGCGAAATTTCATCACGCATCGACAGCGATCTCGACTATAAGGAATGGATAGATATCCACCAGACACTTACAAATTGGGAGCTGGAGATTGATGCCCACCCCGAAACCGGCCTGAAAGAGTCATTGATGGACCAGCGCCGGGCGGCGAACGCGGCTTTCGGAAAGTACATCGACGGTACGTATAAGGAATGGGTCAGGACGAAGACCGACCGGCCGAAGCTATCACATGAAATCTTTGAGACTTACGTGATGCCGAAGCTCCAGCCCGGTAAACCCGTCGTGATGATGGTGATAGACTGCATGCGCCTCGACCAGTGGCTCATCATGGAAGAGTTCGTGAGGGACCTGTTTGTGATAAGCAAGGATTATTACTACTCGATTCTTCCGACTGCGACGCCGTACTCACGGAACGCGATTTTCAGCGGGATGCTTCCTCTGGATATGGAAAAACGTTTTCCTGAAATCTGGGACAAGGGCAATTCCGACGACGACGCGAGCAGGAACCGAAATGAGAAGGAGCTCCTCGCCGATCTCCTGCAAAGAAAGAGAATGAGGATCGACCCGAAGTACATAAAAATTATTGACCCCGATTTCGGAAAGAACGTCGTCTCGAACATCTCCAGCTTCGCGAAATTGCCGCTCACCGCGATCGTCGTCAACTTTGTCGACATACTGGCTCACTCGCGTTCCGATTCAGACATTCTGAAAGAGATCGCTCCCGACGAGAGCGCATATCGTTCGCTCACGAGGTCCTGGTTCCAGCATTCGTACCTTCTCGATCTTTTCAAGGCGCTCGCCGAGACCGATGCCACGATAATCGTCACGACCGATCACGGCAGTGTGAGAAGCATGCGCGGCTCGAAGGTCCTCGGCGACAGGGAAGCATCGACGAACCTGCGATACAAGTTCGGGCGAAATCTGAAATGTGACGACCGCCAGGCTATTTTCGTGAAGAATCCTGAGGATTACATGCTGCCGAGGCGGGGCGTGACGATTAATTATATAATTGCGAAGGAAGACTTCTATTTCGTCTATCCGACCGATTATCATAAATACCTTGAACAGTACCATGACAGTTTCCAGCACGGCGGGATTTCCCTCGAAGAAATGATACTCCCGGTTGTGATACTCGACCCAAGGTAGCTATCTTGGATGGGTCTTGAAACCCGAATATTGAATGCAGGAACATCATGGATATACAGCGGTGATGCCGAAGGCTCGAATCGTCAACGACCGAACTCACCCTTCATCCCTCTCTTATGAAGAGAGGGACCCAGAAGTTGTGCGGTTCCTTCCCGATGCACCCCTTCTCTTTTTAAGAGAAGGGGCAGGGGGATGAGTTGGGAGAGATAGGAAGATGGCACAAAGAACATCCGAAGTCGCAAAGCGGGCGGCGCGAGATCTTCGCAGGAGGCAGACCGAGGCGGAGGCGAAGTTGTGGGCCATCCTTCGCGACCGTCGTTTCTTCGGAAAGAAATTCCTTAGGCAGCATCCCATCATTTTCTATTATCAGTTCCGGGAGAGGTTCTTCGTGGCGGACTTCTACTGCCATGAATCCAGGCTTGTCATAGAAATCGATGGCAAAATCCACGACTTTCAGAAAGACTATGATCAATTGAGAGATCACATCATAAATGACCTTGGCATTACGGTGGTGAGGTTCAAGAACGAGGAGATTGATGACGGCATTGACAAAGTCTTGCATGAATTGCGTCAATTGTTGCGGATATGAGGGTCATGCGGTCGGCAGCCAATGTTAACGCAATCTCCGTGCGTCAGTTTTCCGACTCTGTCACGATTCCGGAGAAAGAAACTACTTGGAGTAAGAAGTACCCTTGTGTAATATACTTTTGAAACCCTTTTGAAATTGATGGACAAATTCATCTCGAAAAGCGAGGGCGAAACGCTCCAGCGGGCCAGGAATTTCGCCGGGCGCCTGCAGGCTGGCAGCTTCGTCGGACTCTACGGCGACCTGGGTGCGGGCAAAACCCAGTTTGTCAAGGGGATATGTGAAGCTTTCCATGTGAAGGAGGTCGTCAACAGTCCGACATTCACTATCGTCAACGAATACCACGGTACACTCCCGATCTTCCACATCGATCTTTACAGGATGAAGGACGTCGAAGAAATCCTCGGAATAGGTGTCGACGAATACATCGAGGCCGAAGGCGTCTGTGTCGTCGAGTGGGCCGAGAAGCTCGACGGAATAATTCCTCCGAAGAGATTCGACGTGAAAATGTCAGTCGTGGACGATTCGACGCGTGAGATTGCCATCGAAACCGTGGACGGCGGGAAGTGAACATGGCAAAGATTCTGGCCATCGAGACTGCTACCAGAGTCTGCTCTGTCGCGTTGATCGACGGCGGTGCGGTGACCGGCGAGTCGGGCCTGAATATCCCGCATGTACATGTAGAGCGGCTTGTCATCCTGATTAATGAGCTCCTGGAAAATCTTCACGCGAGTTATGCTGAAATCGACGCGATAGCGGTCTCGAACGGACCGGGGAGTTTCACCGGACTGAGAATCGGACTGAGCGTTGCGAAGGGGATAGCTTTTGCGCTTGACAGGAAAAT
>JAJYJD010000040.1 GCA_021789755.1 Bacteroidota bacterium | reverse complement strand
AAAGAAACCAAAATCCCCCGGTCATCGATTTGATCCCGGCACTCTAAAATGGGTCAACTTCTGTGCCTCAATCCAACCCCTTGAATTAACCAAAAAAACGGATTCCGGGTTTAGCAATTCCAGAATCTCGGACAAACTCGGATCCGATTTTCCAGAATTCTGGAAAGCCCATGACCCGCCGCTTAACAGAAAGGTACCAACGGACGGATGTTTCTTTTCAGACTTATATTCCTCAATGTGAGAACCGCAAACACCGCGGCTGCGTCCGTCGAGGCGATAACGGCACCTAGGAGGAACCAATCAAGGAGAGAGAAACGGAGGAGGCGCGTAAGAAAAACTGGAACGGCGAAGGCTGTCAAAAAAACACCGATCGTGTCCAGCCCGGCAGCTTGCCGGAAGACAGGGCGAACGGCTCACCACTTCGTATCCAGGCCACCGGCAAAGAGGATGAAAATTAACGCGACGATGCCGACTGCCGACCATATCTCCGGTTAAACGATACGGTTTCCGGAAATAAGGCCTTATTCGGTCTTTCCGAATTCCGTTATGTCGGCCGGAGCATCTCCCGCAGGCGCGCGCTTGGCTTGAGATTCGACCATTACCCTTATGTGCTCGACCACGTCCGGGTTCGCGAGCGTTGTAACATCGCCGACCGGCATGCTGTTCGACACCGCGGCGAGTACCCTCCTCATAATCTTGCCCGAACGTGTCTTCGGCATGTCTTCAGCCACCCAGACGTGCGAGGGCCTTGCGATCTTTCCGATCATGTTCTCGATCGCAGCGATGACTTTTCGCTGAACCTCACCGTGATCTACCGATACACCGGGCTTCAGCGCGATGTAGACTTCCGGCATTCTCCCCTTCACCTGGTCGACGACCGGCACAACTGCCGCTTCCGCCACTTCAGGGACCGTGAGACATGCCGACTCAAGCTCCTTCGTGCCGAGCCTGTGCCCGGCCACGTTTATTACATCGTCAACACGTCCGAGAATTCTGATATACCCATCCGCCGCATACAGCGCTCCGTCGCCGGCGAAGTAAGGCCAGTCTCGCCAGTCCTTGCTTTTCGGATTCTTACAGTACTTCGAATAATATGTCTTCACATAGCGGTCCGGGTCTCCCCAGATCGTCTGCATTATTCCGGGCCAGGGGTTCCTGATGCAGATGTTTCCGGCCTTTCGAGAGCCGGGAGGAAGTTCATTCCCGTTTTCATCATATATGACCGGATGAATTCCCGGCACCCCGGGGCCTGCGCTTCCCGGCTTCATCGGATCCAGGGCGGGCTTGGTGCTGCATAGGAACCCGCCCGTCTCGGTTTGCCACCAGGTGTCCACAACCGAAGCCTCTTTCTTCCCGACCTCATTGTAATACCATCTCCAGACATCCGGCTCTATCGGCTCGCCGACGGTGACCATTAGCTTGAAATGGAAATCGTGCTTTCGGGGGAGATCGGGGCCGACTTTTCGAAGCTGGCGTATGGAAGTCGGCGCGGTATGGAAAATGTTCACATCCAGTCTTTCCGCAATCCTCCACGGCCTTCCCGCGTCGGGATATGTCGGCACACCTTCGTACATCACGCTTGTCGTCCCGAGTGCGAGCGGACCATACACTATGTATGAATGTCCCGTGATCCACCCGATGTCCGCCATGCACCAGTAAATGTCCTCGGGATGAATGTCGAGAATGTTTTTCGCCGTGCCGGCAACGTATGCGAGGTAACCGCCCGTGCTGTGCTGGATTCCCTTCGGCTTTCCCGTGGTACCGCTGGTATACATCAGGAACAACGGATCTTCAGCAGCTACGGGAACCGGTTCAACTTTTCTTCCTCTGAAGTCGTTAAGGACTTCGTCCATGAAATAATCTCTTCCCTTCACCATCGGAGTTTCGGAAAGATACTTCCCAGGGTAACGGCGCCACACGAGGACCTTGTCGACTCCCGTTCCAAGTTCCTTTGCTCGGGCGACGGCAATGTCGGCTTTCTCCTTGTGGTTCTGAATCTTCCCGTTTCTGTAGTATGCGTCCGAGGTGATCAGGACGCGGCTCCCGCTGTCGGCAATTCTGTCACCGCATGCGGCGCCGCTGAAACCGCCGAATACGACGGAGTGAATGAGTCCCAGCCTGGCGCACGCGAGCATCGTCACGGGAAGCTCGGGCACCATCGGCATGTGAATAGTGACACTGTCGCCCTTCTTAAGGCCTGCGAAGTCGCGCAGCGCGGCGGCCGTCTCGTTGACTCTCACGTATAATTCCTGGTAGGTGATCACCGTGTGCGGTTCATCTTCGAGCTCGGGAACAAAAATGAGCGCGGCCTTCCCCTTGTTCCCGGAAAGGTGCCGGTCTACACAATTATAACTGACATTCAAAAGTCCGCCCGCAAACCAGCGCCAGAAAGGAGGATTGCTTGTGTCGAGTGTGGTATGCCAGTATTTGTACCAGTCGAGCAGGTCTGCGTATTCTTTGAAACACTCGGGGAACTTGTCGAGACCGTATCTTTCCGTGGCGTCGGCGTCGACAAGGTTTGCATGTGCGATGAACCTGGGTGTGGGATAGTAATATTCTTCTTCCTTCCAATGAGCGGCTATCTGAGCTTCATTGACCTCAAGTGAATTACTTTTGGCGTCCGCCATGGTTCTTTCCTCCCTAAGATTGTGCTGTTGATCGATAGAAGACTTCTCTCCGGTCTGATGTAAAATCTGTACGCATCACTCCGGGCGCCTTACATATATCTTAAACCTATTTATCGCGCATAAAGTTTTCAAGTGCCCGACAAAAAAAACACGCGGAAAACAACATGCCGGTGAAACAGGCCCTCCCGGAAGGTCAGGGATTCATGGAAATATGTTGAAATGTCCCAGGTCTGGCATCAGAACGCTGTTTTCGCCGTCCTTCCGGGTTATTCATGAAGTTGACCGCAAAGGGCTTTCATGACTGCCCTTTCGGGTTTAAATTTCACGCAGGAGAAAGCTGCGTTATGTTCAGAATTATTCGGGATTGGCAGGGCTATCACGAGCACGTTTTGCTTCGTGACGGTTCGGGAATAACACTCCGGCTTGCGACGCCGGCAGACACAACGGCAGTCGAGAGCCTCGTGGGCAGCGTCTCCGAAGAGAGCCGGTACTTCCGCTTCATGGCCGGCGTCAACTACGTGTCCAGGTCGATAATCGATTCGATGTGCGTGAACAACCCGGCGGACAGCGCAAGTCTTTTGGCTATTCTCGGCGGCAACACGCACGGCAAGGTTATCGGCATCGGCAACTATATCAGCCTATCGGTGAGAAATGCTGCGGAAGTCTCATTCCTGGTAAGCGATGAGCATCACGGCAAAGGGATCGGGACACTTCTTCTCGAGAGACTGGCAGGAATTGCAGCCGCGAACGGATTTGTCGAATTCGAGGCGGAAATGCTTTCGGCCAATGACAAGATGATGACGGTCTTCAACGACGCCGGCTTCGAAGTCGTTCAGGCTTTCGGAGGGAGTACAATCCATATCCAGTTTCCCGTAACCGGAAATGCGGCAGTGCGTGAACGCGCCGACCTCAGAGACCGTATAGCATCGGCTAACTCACTGACACCAGTCCTCAAGCCAACTTCGATTGCGGTAGTGGGCGCATCGCGAGATACTAATGCGGCAGGCAGTCTTGTCTTCAGACACATACTTGAATCGAACTTCACCGGTCCGGTTTACCCGGTGAACAAGCAGGCCACTTCGATCCGCGGAGTGAAAGCATACTCATCGATAACAGCTCTTCCCGAGCGCCCGGAACTTGTGATCATCGCAGTCCCGGCTTCGAATGTCATCGAGATTGTCAAAGAGGCGGCGACGATCCAGTCGAAAGGTATCATCGTCCTCAGCGCCGGGTTCGCCGACGACGGAGAGGAAGGGGTTCGACTTCAAAAGGAACTCGTAGAGACGGTAAGATCCAACAGCATGCGTCTTATCGGACCGAACTGTCTCGGAATAATAAACACGCAGGACGACACGAGTCTGAACGCGAGTCTCGCCGGACTGATGCCGCCGGCGGGAAAAGTCGGTTTCTTCTCACACACCGGAGCGCTGGGCGTTGTGATTCTTGACTATGCGGCAGAAAGAGGCATCGGCTTTTCGACTTTTGTCTCAGGCGGGAATCGCGGCGACGTATCGGGAAACGATCTGCTGGAGTTTTGGGAAGAAGATCCGGCTACTGACATAGTTTTGCTCTATCTCGAAAGCTTCGGCAATCCTCGCCGCTTCGCAAGAGTCGCAAGGAGAGTCGCCTTAAAGAAGCCGGTACTTTGCGTGAAGAGTGCGAGGAGCAGGGCCGGACGCGAGACTGCTCAGGTCAGAAGCGAAGGGACGGAAAGCGACATCGAAGTTGATTCGCTCTTTCAGCAGGCCGGCGTGATAAGGGCTGAGACGCTCGAAGAGATGTTCGACGTGGCGATGGTCCTTGCTAACCAGCCGCTGCCGCGCGGAGACAGAGTAGCCATCATGGGCAATGGCGGCGGCGCGCTCACAATCTGCGCCGATACCTGCGAATCTAAAGGCCTTTCCGTAGCAGGAGAAAATGTCGTGAACCTCGGTCCTCTTGCCACAGCCGAAGATTACGAACGCTCCGTGAAGGCACTTCTCGAAAATGACAACGTGGACTCACTGATAGCCATATTCGCCTGCATCGGCGGATGTGATCCCGACCCGGTGGGCAGAGCCATTCGGAGAGGAGTCGTCTTCGCTGAACGCTCTTCGCACGAAAGAAAACCGGTTGTCCTCTGCCTGATGGGCAATTCAAAGGCCGTCCAGATCGCGAGCTCTGCCACGTTCCAATCGGGAAATAACGATCGCGGTCGTTCCGTATTCCCGTCATATCGCTTCCCGGAATCAGCCGCGCTTGCACTGGCAAGAGTCACCGAATACTCCCGGAGCCGCCGCCAGGCGCAAGGAAGGCTTCTCTGGTATGAGGATGTAGATCTCGGTACGGTGAGAACGAGGTTATCTGAGATCTTCGAACAGCAGAAAGGCTATGCGGAGCCGGACCCGGGCGTACAAAAGCTTGTAAAGGTGACTGAAGAAGATGCTGCCGGAATACTGAAACTGTTTGGGATCAAGGTGGCGCCATCCAAAGGACAGAAACATGCGATAGATGCCTCGACAGGATCCGGCTCTGACGGCATCGCACTCATAAAGATAAAATCCGACCCTCATTTCGGCCCAGTCATTTCCCTCAATCTTCCGGGACGACAACCCTCCCAAAGAATCACTCCTCTGACAGACAGGGATGCGAGAAACATGATGGAACACGCCGGCATACCCGGGTCCGACAATTTTGTTGAACTCCTCGGCAGGATCTCCCAGCTTGTCGAAGAATTGCCGTGGCTCTGGGAAATGCAATCAAGCGCCACAATAGGAACCAAAGGGTCACCCGCCCTCTTCAACGCTGAGCTCCTTTTCAAGCACTAGCGCAACTATATCCGAATATTGTCCGGGAATAAATCGCTGGTCTTCAATCACGTTTCAGTAAAATTCTTTACTCATCAATTATTGATTCTCTTGATCCCGCCGTTGAAAAGTTCAACGCCACCCTACCCGTCCCGCTGAAGAAGACCGCACCGGTGATTTCGGACTTTGTGCCCCTTTTGTCCCAGTATAAGTCTCCATGTATAGGGGACATCCTGTTTTTCGAGCGTTTTGGAAGGACGCGGTGGCACACACGTTGAACTGCTCTGAGTAATAACCAAGAAGTAATATGAATATGACGAGCGCCTTCAGGATGAATCCGGACGGCTTACAGCGGCTCCTCGCGCTGCTTCAGCAAATGGATTATGAGACAATCGGGCCGACCATGTCCGGCGACGCGATTACATACGACAGGATTGCATCTATAAGCGATTTGCCTGTCGGATGGACAGACGAGCAAGCTCCCGGAATATACAGGCTCGTGAGAGGTGATGACCGGGAATACTTCGGTTACACCCTTCCTGCCCAATCGTGGAAAAGATTTCTCTATCCTCCTTTTAGAAAACTATTCTCAATAAAAAAGAACGGCAAGTCGCTGGAACTCGATGAAGCAGAAAGCGGCACCGCTAAGTACGCTTTCATAGGTGTCCGCGCGTGTGAACTCAGCGCCATTTCAATACAGGACAAGGTATTCAATCTCGGTGAGTACCGCGATGACAACTACCTGTCGTTACGAAAGAAGATCTTCGTCGTCGCGGTGAACTGCAGTCATGCCGGAGACAACTGCTTTTGCACGTCTATGAAAACGGGCCCGGGAGCAAAACACGATTTTGACATAGCGCTGACGGAGATACTGAAAGAAGGCGACCACTACTTCATAGCGGAAGCAGGAACAGAAGCCGGGTCTGCTATAATTGAGATGATCGGCCCGGGCAAAGCTACCGACGACGAAATCGCCGCAGCCGATAATGTGGTCCGAGAGACAGCAGCTCATATAACGAAATCGATGGACACACGCGGCCTGCCTGAACTGCTGGCCGACAACCTTGAGCATTCTCAATGGGAGGATGTGGCAAAACGCTGCCTGACATGTGGAAACTGTACGATGGTCTGCCCTACCTGTTTCTGCTCGACCGTCGAGGACGCTACCGATCTCTCCGGTCAAGTGGCGGAACGGTTCAGGAGATGGGATTCCTGTTTCACTATGGACTTCGCAAAAGTGTCCGGAGGAAACTTTCGTATTTCACCTAAATCAAGATACCGTCAGTGGCTGACTCACAAGTTGTCATCCTGGGTCGATCAGTTCGGCGTCTCAGGATGCGTTGGCTGTGGAAGATGCATTGCGTGGTGTCCTGTCGGCATCGATTTGACCGCCGAGGTAAAAGCGATCAGGGGAACGAGTGTCAAACAAGAGAAGGAAGTGTAGCAATGAAACCCCAGGATTTAACCGAATCTCTAAACAAGCATCCGTTTCTAAAGAACATGAACGAGGAGCTTCTGAAAACGCTCACTTCTTGCGCTTCCAACATTGTGTTTAATGAGGGGAGCTATTTGTTCCATGAAGGTCAGGATGCAAAAACTTTCTACCTCCTCCGCAGCGGACGCGTAGCGCTCGAAGTCGGGGGTGGAGAACGCGGACAGATCAGGATACAGACAGTCGGAGCCGGCGAAGTGCTCGGATGGTCCTGGCTGATATCGCCCTACAAATGGCACTTTGACGCATATGCAATGGAACAGGTCCACGCCTTCGCGATCGATGCCACATGCCTGATCAACAAATGCGAAACCGATTGCCGATTCGGTTACGAAATGCTGCGCAGATTCTCGGAGGTCTTGGAAAGACGCCTCGAAGCAACCCGTTTGCAGCTCCTCGATGTCTACGGTTCTGCCGTCGGCGACAGGGGCGAGAACTACTAGTGTCGCCTTTGTCTTAAACCGCCCGGAGTATTCTTTGATGATTGAATCACCCGTCGCAGATAACGAAATCGAAGCCGTGAACGCAATGACTCCCGCGCTCGCGGCGATCCGTCGCGTCACATGGGAGACAGACGATACTTTCACGCTGCTTATCGATCCGCCGCTGATGAACGGCCGGCCGTTCTCTTTCAGGCCCGGGCAGTTCAACATGGTCTACGCGTTTGGCCTCGGCGAATCGGCGATCTCCATCAGCTCCGATCCAGCAAAATCGAATTCGCTGGCGCACACGATTCACCGGGTCGGGACCGTAACATCCGCCCTCTCGAGACTCAGACGCGGCGACACGATAGGCTTGCGGGGTCCGTTCGGAACCGCGTGGCCCCTGGAAGAGGCTGTCGGCAAGGATGTCTGCATCGCCGCCGGCGGAATAGGACTCGCTCCCCTGAGGCCGGTGATCTATACGCTCATCAGCAGGAGGAAAGAATTCGGCAGGATAGTGATCCTTTACGGCGCACGGAGCCCGCTCGATCTCCTCTATCGTGTGGAACTCGAGGAGTGGAGCAAGGTACCGAACACAGAAGTCATCATAACCGTAGACAGAGGCGATTCGAGCTGGAAGGGACACATAGGTGTCGTCACCGCATTGTTCTCGTACATAAAAATGGATTCGCCTTCGACAATAGCGATGGTATGCGGTCCGGAAATAATGATGAAGTATACTTACGAGGAGCTCGAGCGCCGCGGACTTTCGCAGGAGCAAATATATATATCCATGGAAAGAAACATGAAATGCGGCGTCGGGCTTTGCGGACATTGTCAGTTCGGACCCAGGTTCATCTGCAAGGACGGCCCGGTGTTCAGGCTTCCGCAAGTTCGCCACCTGCTGGACAAGAAGGAAATATAAAATGCCAGGAAATCGGAAAACCGGCAAGCCCAAGGTTGCGGTCTTCAAGTTCGCATCATGCGACGGCTGCCAGCTCTCGCTGCTGGACGCCGAAGAGGAACTTCTCGACGTTGCCGGCGCGATAGATATCGCCTTCTTCCCCGAAGCGAGCCGCCGTATGCTCAAGGGGCCGTACGATATCGGGATAGTCGAGGGAAGTATCACGACCCCGCACGACGTGGAACATATCCGGGAAATCCGCAAATCATGCGCAGCTCTCATAACTATCGGAGCTTGCGCGACTGCCGGAGGTATTCAGGCACTCAGGAACTGGAAAGATATCAAGAATTTCGTCCACATAGTCTACGCTTCACCGGAGTACGTCTCAACGCTGGACAGGTCGCTCCCGGTCGGTTCATTCGTCCATGTCGACTTCGAATTGCGCGGGTGCCCGATAAACAAGTTCCAGCTGATCGAGGTAATCAACGCCTTCCTCAATATAAGGAGACCGAATATCCAGACTCACAGCGTTTGTATCGAATGCAAACTGAAAGGCAACAACTGCGTGATGGTTGCTCGGGGAGAGCCGTGTCTGGGTCCCGTGACGCAAGCGGGATGCGGAGCCATCTGCCCGTCGTTCGACAGGGGATGTTATGGATGCTTCGGGCCGATGGAATCGCCCAATACGCCCGCGCTAGCCGCTCAGTTCAAAGAAATGGGGAAGACAAAACTCGATATCATGCTGGCGTTCCGGACTTTCAATGCGTATGCGGACGCATTCAGAAAAGAGAGCGAAGCGCATGAGCAATAAAGGCGTCAAAGTCGATTACCTTGCCCGGGTCGAGGGAGAGGGTTCACTCCTCGTCAGGACAAAGGACGGGCATGTCTCCGACGTGAAGTTCAAGATATTCGAGCCGCCCAGGTTCTTCGAGGCGTTCCTTCGCGGACGGAAGTATTCCGAGGCACCGGACATAACCGCGAGGATTTGCGGCATATGTCCGATCGCATACCAGATGAGCTCGGTCCACGCAATGGAATATGCGTTCCACCTGAAGGTGGAAGGCCAGCTCCGCGAGCTGAGGCGGCTTCTCTACTGCGGCGAATGGATCGAAAGCCACGCCCTTCATGTCTACATGCTCCATGCGCCCGATTTCCTCGGGTACGACGACGCGATTCAGCTGGCCGGTGATCATCCGGAAGCTGTGCAACGCGGCCTCCGTCTCAAAAAAACCGGCAACGACCTCGTCGCTATCCTGGCCGGCAGAGAAATCCATCCGATCAATGTAAAAGTCGGCGGATTCTACAAGGTTCCGCGCAGAAAGGATTTCGCCGGCATCCTCGAAAGCATGAAGCGCGCAAGAGACGAGGCATACGAGACTGTTCTATGGACCTCAAAACTCCCGTTCCCCGACTTCGAATACGACTACGAGTTCGTAGCTTTGAGTCATCCCGACGAGTATCCGTTCAACGAGGGAAGAATCGTCTCCAACAGGGATCTGAATATCGACGTGCGCGAGTACGAACTGGTTTTTCATGAGCGGCACGTCCCGTATTCAAACGCCCTGCAGTCGACCATGAAGAGCCCCCATCCGCCTGAGCAGCACGAAACCGCCGGCGAAGCAAGAGGCGCTTACCTCACCGGACCTCTTGCGAGATTCAACCTGAACTTCGATAAGCTGTCGCCTCTTGCCAGGAAGGCATCGGAAGAAGCGAACGTGAAACCGCCCACCCGCAATCCATTCAAGAGCATCGTTGTCAGGGCGATAGAGACACTTTACGCGTGCGACGAGGCGATAAGGATCATCGAAAACTACGAGCCGCCCGATGAGCCTGCCCTCAAATACGAGGTCATGCCCGGATTCGGTTTCGGGTGCACCGAGGCACCGCGCGGGATTTTGTACCACCGCTACCTCATAGGGGCCGACGGCCTCATCAAGGATGCCAAGATCGTCCCGCCGACTGCGCAGAACCAGCGTATGATTGAGACCGATCTGAAGAATTTCGTCACATCAAACATCCAGATGTCGAAGCAGGACCTCACGCTGAGGTGTGAGCAGCTTGTCAGAAACTATGATCCCTGCATTTCCTGCGCCACTCATTTTCTGAAACTCGACATCGCTGAAGATACGGTGACATAGTTCATGGTTGATGCAAGCCGGGCAAGATCGCACGATTCGGTTTCTGAAGCTCACCCCGTCGTAGAGAGGACCGCACTTACGATTGTAGGAATCGGCAACGAATTCCGGGGCGACGACGCGGTCGGCTTGCTGGTCTTGAGGCGGCTCGTGAAAAGTGTTCCGGCAGGTGCAAGAACGGTTGAGCTGGCAGGCGACCAGACTTATCTCCTTGAGTTGTTGCGCTCCACAGACGCCATCATCGTGGTCGACGCAGTTCAATCGTCGGCACCTGTCGGCACCATCTTCAGGCTGGAAGCAGGCGAACGGCCTGTTCCGAAAGAATTCCTTTCTTTCTCCACACACACTTTCGATTCCGCGTCCACGATCGAACTTGCACGGGCGCTCGGATTTCTCCCCTCGAAGGTTTTGATTTACGGAATAGTAGGAAAGGGATTCTCTTACACGACGCGGCTGACGGCCGAGCTGGCGGAGTCTATCGAGGTGGTCCAGGCAAGTATATTGAACGATGCAGACAGCATTCTGTCTGAACGGACTTCAAAAATACACGAAGACCTCCCCCAAGACAAATACCGATACTGATCCGAAAAAAGCAAATCCCCCGGGATCCGGACTCAGGTCGCCGGATTTCTGCGGCTACTCGACCTCCGCTTCAGCCATGAGATAATCGACATTGTCGGCGTACTGAGAGTTGGGGAAATCCTTCTTCACCCTCGTCAGCAGTGTAATCGCCCTCTGTTTCTTGCCGATCTTTATGTCGTTCCTCGCCGCCCCGACGAGATACTGCGCCGCGAGGAAATTCTTCGAGTCGGCAGATACCGCCCGCTCGTAATACTCCGCCGCATCCGCGTAATTTCCTTTCGTCTCGTACACTTCCGCAACGCCCGCATAGGCGCTTGCCTGTAGAAACCCGTCGCTTCCGTCGTAATCCTTGAAATATTTCAGAGCATTGTCGTAATCGCCGAGATAGTAGTAACAATCCGCAAGATAGATTTTAGCATCCTCGCCCGTCTCGGAGCTGCCATAGTTCTGTACGATTGATTTCAGGCCGGCAATGTTGTGTGTTGGGTCCCCGTTGATGGCTACCTGGTATGCTCCGCCGTTGAACGCGTCCAAAACCTGTGAGAGTTCGGTGGCAGCTTTGCTGTTATCGGAACGCCTGTTGTTGATGTATGCGACGACTACTATGGCCGCGATGATCAGCCCGGTAATAGTTCCGCTGACTATCTTCCTGTTGTTCCGGAGAATCTCAACGACTTTGAAATAGGTCGTGACGAGCCTGTCCTGCTTGAGCTCTTTCTTGGTAATTCTTTTTCTCGGTTTGAGCATAAGGCTTTCCTTTTACGACATCCTTTACATTCTAATTAAGACGGATACAAATTTAGGTAAAATTCTTATGCAGTGAAAGGGGTATTTTCGGGACCCGGCTGTGAACGCGCCTTCTGAATCGCCAAGCCGGTTTCATTGCTCAAAAAGCGGCTGGAGGAGGCTTGCTCTTTCAGCGAATGACGGTCAACGGACGGACAGAGCCATGCTGGCGGATCTAAATTCCCAGCCTACATCTTTTCGGGAGCCGAAATTCCGAGTATTCTAAACCCGTTGGCGAGCACTGTCTTGGCGGCAAGGCAAAGGGCTATTCTCGATGCGGCCAGATTGTGATCGGGGATCACGACACGATGCAAGTGATAGAATCGGTGAAAAGCCTCCGCGACTTCCTGTAGATAGCTGATAATTCTGTTCGGCTCGAATGTGACAGCCGCCGCTTCCACAACCTCAGGGAAGTTGCCGAGTGTTTTTGAGAGTTCGATCTCCTCTTTCTCCTTCAACAGCGCAATATCGAATTTCCTGACGCCGCCTGATATTACGTCGTCAAGACGAACCCCCTCATCTTCCGCAAACCTCAGTATGCTGGCGATCCTGGCATGCGCGTACTGGAGATAGAACACGGGATTCTCTTCGCTCTGCTTTTTGGCCAGGTCTATGTCGAAATTAAGGTGCGTGCCTATATTCCTCATGAGGAAGAAGAACCTGACCGCATCGGCGCCTACCCAGTCGATGAGCTCATCGAGAGTTATGAAGTTCGCCTTCCTCGTCGACATCTTCACGACTTCGCCGTTCTGGAATATGGTCACGAACTGGTGAATCAACACCCTGACCTTTTCGGTGTCGTATCCGAGCGACTTCAGTGCCAGCAGGACGTCGGGATAGGTCGCAATGTGATCGGAGCCGAAGATGTCGACCACAAGCCCGAAGCCCCGGCGGAATTTTTCTATGTGATATGCTATGTCGGGGAGGCGGTAAGTCGGCTCGCCGCTGCTTTTCACGATGACCTTGTCCTGCGCTCCGCCGACGGCCGTGGCCCGGAACCACTTCGCTCCCTCACTCTCGTATGTAAGCCCGGCGGCGTCCAGCGCGGCTATTACCTCCTTGATTTTCCCGGTCTCGTAAAGAGAGTTCTCGTTGTAAAAAACATCGAAAGAAATCCCGAGTCTCCCGAGCGTCTTCTTGATGTCTTCAAAAATTTCCTCTTCTGCCCTTTGCTTGAACGCGCCCTCCGGCGGTTCGTCGGCTAGTGCCGACCCTCGCTCGTCGAGCAGATGCTTTGCGATGTCTCGTATGTATTCGCCCTGGTAATGATCTTCGGGAAATTCGATCTTCTCTCCGAGAAGTTCCCTGTACCTCAATTTCACCGAGGCGCCAAGCACGCGCATCTGCCGTCCGGCGTTGTTGAAATAATACTCCCGCGTTACATCGTGCCCGGTCCACTGAAGAACATTGGCTACCGTGTCGCCGAAGACGGCATTCCTCCCGTGTCCGACGGTCAGCGGGCCTGTGGGATTCGCGCTGACGAACTCGACCTGGGTCTTCTTTCCCGCGCCCACATTCGACCTTCCAAACTCCGCCCCCGCGTCGATCACCCTGTCCACGAACGAGAGAAAGTAGTTGTCGGTGAATTTGAAATTTATGAATCCGGGAGCTGCGACTTCAATTGTGTCTATGACTGCATTGTCATAGCCCGCCTGACTCACTTTTTCAACGATCTCCTGCGCGATTCTGAGCGGACTTTTTCTTAGGACGCTGGCCGCCTTGAAGGCAACATCCGTGGAAAGATCGCCATACGATTCGTTCTTGGGCTTCTCAAAATTCGGCTCCGACGCTGGAAGGAAACCGAAGGCCGACTTAAAAGCCTCGTTCACGATTTTCTCGAGGATGTGCTTTATTCCGGTATTATCCATCAAGCAGCGCCGCTCCCTGAAGGATCACCGTCTTTCACTTTTCCCTGCCTGCGCTCTGCACCATGCTCCATGCGCTTAATTGTCGGCTTACGGTCCGCCACTTTCTGCATCTTCGCATCTCCCCAGAGTTTCTCGAGACCGTAGAAGGCCCTCGCGTCCTTATGAAAGACATGCACCACGACGTCCACGTAGTCGAGCAATACCCATTGAAGATTCTGAAACCCTTCCGTGTGCCATGGCTTCTCGCCGAGCTCGGACATGCCGTCCATTATTGCCTCCGCGACGGCTTTGACCTGCGTTTCGGAATCTCCGCTGGACACGACGAAGTAGTCCGTCATCGTTGTCACTTTGCGCAGATCCATGATGACCACATCCCTAGCCTTCTTTGAGAGCGCAAGATCGGCTATCAGACGCTGGAGGGTCTTTGATTTTGCCATATTATTCTATGCCCATTCTTGGTTTAAGATTCGCGTAATCCATTCCGATCAGCACTTCCACATCGACGTAGCTTTCAGGATCGGGTTTGGTGACGACGTGTTCTTTATTTACTCCGAGTGCCTCGGCAACGCGGAGTGCATTCTCGTAATTGCCGGATGCATTTACCACCGTCGTGAACTTCCTGTCGAACCTGTCCCCGTTTGTCGTCTCAACGACATCGAAGCCCCTCCTTCTAAGGAAGTCCGTGAAATCCATCGCCACGTCCTGCGCACCGCATTCGTTTCGCACGCTAATCTGGATGACTTTTTCGATTCTAGTCGGAGACTTCAGGTCCGCCCGCTCGGATTCCGCCGGCGGATGCATAAGCAGACGATCCACCATCGAGTAAACAAGTATGCCTGCAAACAGAACTATTATCACTAGTGCGGACGACGATACTAATCTTGAGGCACCTGCCGATAATCTCGTATTACCCCTACGCCTCTTCATCAACCGGGATAAAAGCGCGCAATGAGGAAATTAAAATCGTGGAGTCGGTCCGTTTCGCCGGACTTGAGAGAAGTGTTGAGTGATCTGTACTTCGCTTCAAATTCCCTGATAAGCCCTTACCATCCAAAAGGGCCGTAGTAATAGTAAGGATTGTAATATCTATACAACGGATTCTGATTGAACTGGACATCTATCGAAAAACTACTTGTCGGATGATAATTCAACTCGGCTCGTGTGAGGTATATTCCGTTTATACTCTTCGAGAAACTGTTCCCCAGCGTGCTGAAGGGAGAATTCATCAAGCTGACATCAGCAGTGAGAGTCAGCGGCTTGCTGATCCTGTACGACATGCTGTTGGTATACATCGCCAGCGACATCGATTGTCCGCCGAAAGTCATATAATTCATTGATATCGATTGGCGCATCGAGAAATTGGCGGGGTTGAAAAATCCGAAGAGCGAACCGCCGTTATCATCCGACTTGAAGAGGGAACTCTCGACGTTCGACCCGTCCGAGAGTTGGTTTTTGAATTGAGCATAACTGATCGAGCTGAAAACAAGCATCAACACGAGTAATCCGGCGATTTTCTTCATCGTTTCCTCTCCATTCTGAAGAAATTTTAAACAAATCCAAAACAAATGTCAAATCACAAACTTAGACGCACATTCATATCAACGGTTCAACGACATCACTCCGTTCCCCGGCTCAGGGAATGATAATTGCTTTCCCAAGCCCGTAAATTCGGCGCTGGCGCCCAAAACGGCGGCCTCATAAATTTCACAGCCCCAAGCTGTCTCGCCGAATGATTAACACACAGCGGAGTCACTAAAAAGTCACGTTACATGGATTAGGAGTTTTCAGGAAAACGGTTAACTTCAATAGACATAAAACGGAGGGTTTATGATGGAAGATAAGGGTAAAACTCTCGGAATTTTTCATCGAGCTTTTCCGGTTCAACTGCCTGCGGAACCAATCCGGTTCATGACGGCAGAGGTCAAGAAGGTAGCAGATATAGATCGTTTAAGATATCAGAAGTGGGTGTCAAAATCGGAGAGTTCGGTGTTCACCTACGGAGGTCAGGCGTTCGGTTACGGAACGGGGATGGAGAAATTTGCCGATGACGGCTTCTACGAGACCCGGCTCGTTCTGAAGGAATCGCCCCAGCTTGCCGAAGGACTCATAATAGAAGGGTTGGTCGACGACGCGCAGAGAAAGGGTCGCCACTATTTCGGAATCTACCGCAACTGCTGCAAGATGATACCGGACAGCGACTTTGCCGTCCGCGCCGGCTATAAAATCAGGATCGGGTACGATATCAGAGCGGTCCATTGGGACTTCTCAGACGAGACCATGTTCGGTCTGATTATCGAACCTGCCTGGATTCTCCGTCGCACCAGCGAGCCGGGCCACGCCGTGAGCGGATATCTGGGTGCCGTCGAAAGAGAACTTCTGAAGGTCCACGGTGTCACTGCCGCCGATGACTATATAATGAACTTTGTGTATTCACACACAGATTTTTCACTGCCATGCGGCGGGAGAGCAAGACTTGAAGACGTGCCGGTAACCGTTCTCACCGAGCAAGCCGAATAAGGACCGCAACTGAAATTGAGAAGTCCATTTGCCGGGGAGCGGGATCATTCCGCACCCCGGTTCACGGCGATTTGTAATTTGTCCCGACGGATACTTTTATAGCGTTGACCACTCTGCAGGCGGCGTATGCTGCCGAGAAGCCGGCGTTGATGTTCGTCACGGCGATACCCGGAGCACACGACGAAAGCATACTGAGCAGCGCCGTCACGCCTTTGAAGTTTGCACCGTAACCGACATCGGTGGGCACGGCAAAGATAGGCTTCGAAACCAGTCCTCCGATGACGCTGGGAAGTGCACCTTCCATGCCTGCTATGACGACCAGTGCGGAGGCATTCTCCATGACGTCCAGATTCTTCGTGACCCGGTGTATGCCCGATACGCCGATGTCGGTCACCCTGATGAAGGCCACTCCCATTGCACAACACACATCCGCGGCCTCTTCTGCCACGGGGATGTCGCTTGTCCCTGCCGTTATTATGCAGACGTAAGGCTCATTATTCGCCCTCTCCTTTGCAGGGATCGGGTTCAATGTAAACGTTCTGGAAACGCGGTTTGCCCTACCTTTTGGAAAGCGCTTTTTCAGCGCCTTAATTTTCTCATCCGACAATCTGGTGATCAGTATAGGATCTTTCGCCTTCGAGAGTCTCTCTGCAATGCCGAGGACCTGCTCTTTCGTCTTGCTTTCTCCGTAGATAACCTCGCCGAGTCCAAGTCTGAGGCCGCGTCCGTGGTCGACGGTCGCATAACTTATCTCCTCGAGATCGAGCGGGATGTACTTTATCTTATCGTACGCTTCCGCAGCGTCCAGCCTTCCGTTCTGAACCTCGTCAAGAATTTTTCTGAGCGCCTCCCTGTTCATCAGATTGTCCCGCCGCCAGTCCTGTATCCTTCGAGATCGAGAGTCACCCAGACGTAACCCAGTTTCTTTGCTTCGGCAGTCAGCCTGTCCTTCAACTGAAGCGCGAGCGTCATTTCCTCCGGCGCCGCCTCGAGTCTGAGGAAGTGCTTGTCACTCACCTCATGTACTCTCAGACGGAATACCTTCATGCCTCCTTCTCGAAGCAGATCTTCGAGGGCGTCAATGCTTCTCAACTCCTGTTTCGTGATCTGCACTCCTCTCATTATCCGCGAGCTGAGGCACGGACTTGACGGCTTGTCGTAGAGGCCGAATCCGTTCAAACGCATCAGCTCTCTTATCTCGGGCTTCGTAAAATCATATTCAGCCAGCGGATAGAGTATATCGTTTTCGATTGCGGCTCTGTGCCCCGGGCGAATGTCGGAGCGGTCGGATGCACTGTAGCCGTATGCGATCCGTTTACACCCGTTCTCCGCGGCCACCAGCTTCGCAATCCTGAACAATTCCGTCTTGCAATGATAACACCTGAGAGAATCGTTTTTCAGATAGTCCGCGTTGTCGAGCTCCGAACTTTCTTTCCACAGGTGCCTGACGCCGACCCGGTTTATGAATCTCGTTACGTCATCTTTATCGTGATCCGGCATGCTTTCGCTATCGGTGGTCAGCGCCACAAGTATGCCGCCATATTCCCTTCTCGCTTCCTCTGCCGCCCAGACGAGGAAACCGCTGTCTACTCCGCCTGAGAAAGCCACCACCAAACCGTCTGCGGTGTATTTGCCGAGATATTCCTTGAGCATGCGGTATTTTTTGGTCAAATCGTTCAAGCTGGCATCCGCCGAGAAATCTTCTTCAGTAGAATAC